>DASXOU010000121.1:0-4661 GCA_036494045.1 Polyangia bacterium
CGCGGCGAGACCGGCGCGGCGGCCGCGAGCGCGCCGCCACCGCCGGCGGTCGTGGTCGCGCCGTCGCAGCCGACGCGCAACGCGCCGGCGACCGATCGCGTGCCGCCGATCGCGGCGCCCATCGGCGCCAACACCGGCGTCAGCCGCGGCACGCTCTTCCTCGTCGTCGGCCTGGTCCTAGCAGTCGCCGCCGCCGTCGTCGTCATCCTCCTCTTCGTCGTGAAGTAGGCGACCAGAACATTTCACAGGAAGATCAAAAGCTCAAAAGGTCAGAATTCTGAAGTTTGAGTCTTCTGCCTTTTGATCTTCTGATCTTCCTGTGAATTTCTGTCAGTGGACGGCGGAGTGGCCGGCTTTGTCGCCCCAGACTTCGCGGAGGCGGGCGTCGCGGCCGCAGCCGGCGCGGTACGAGTAGTAGCGCGCGGGATCCTTTTTCCAGAAGTCCTGGTGATAGTCCTCGGCGTCCCAGAACTGCGTCGCCGGCACGATCTCCACGACCGTCTTGTGCTTGAGCTGCGTCTCGACGGCGCGCTTCGACTCTTCGGCCGCTTTTTTCTGCGCGTCGTCGAGCCAGAAGATCGCCGGGCGATACTGATGGCCGCGATCGCAGAATTGCCCCTCGGCGCTGAACGGATCGACGTTGTGCCAGTAGATGTCGAGGAGCTTGGCGTAGGTCGTCTTGGTCGGATCGAAGAACACGTGCACCGACTCGGCGTGGCCGGTGTTGCCCGAGCTGACCTGCTCGTAGGTGACGTTCTTCTCGCCGCCGCCGTCGAAGCCGCTGACGACCGACTTGACGCCCGGCTGCCCTTCGAACGCGGTCTCCATGCACCAGAAGCAGCCGCCGGCGAAGATCGCCTCGCCTTTTTCGGCGGCGCGCGCGGAGATCGTCGCGCACAAGAGCGCGCACGCGACGAAGGCGACGTGGAGCGCCGCCTGCCTCACTTCACCAGCTCCTGCTTGAGCGCCACGCCGTTCATGCAATAGCGCTTGCCCGTCGGTGCCGGCCCGTCGTCGAAGACGTGACCGAGATGTCCGCCGCAGCGCGGGCAATGGACTTCGTCGCGCTCCATGCCATGGCTGTCGTCCTTCTCGACGGCGACGGCGTCGGGCGTGATCGGGCGCGTGAAGCTGGGCCAGCCGGTGCCGGAGTCGAACTTGTCGTCGGACTTGAAGAGCAGAAGGCCGCACGCCGCGCAGCGATAGACCGCTTTGCGATGGTCGTTCCAGTACGGTCCGGTGAACGCGACCTCGGTGCCCTGGTGGCGCATCACGTCGTAGGCGAGCGGCGACAGGATCTTTTTCCACTCGGCGTCGGTCTTGACGACCTTGTCGGCGCGCGTCGGCTGCGCCGCCTGCCTCTCCTCGGCGTGCGCGGCGAAGTTGCTGCAGCCGGCCAATCCGAGAAACCCAATCAGGAGCGTTCGCGGTCTCATTTCGTCCTCCCACAAACGTTACGACCGAGGATGACCGACGGTTTCACAGGGTGTCGAGGATGCCTTTGACCTCTTCGATGTCCTTGAGATACGGCGGCGACAGCGCGAGGAAGCGCTGATACTCGGCGCGAGCGCCCGCTCGATCGCCGTGCGCGCGCAAGAGATCGCCGATCAGCCGATGCGGCTCGGGCATCTTGTCCTCGAGCCCTTCGGCGCGGCGCGCCTGTTCGAGGGCGCGATCGGGATCGCGCTTCTTCAGCCGCTCGGCGGCGCCGAGCTCGCTCTTGGCCAGGACGAACGCGTGAAACTCGTCGGATTGCGCGATCGGATCGTCGGGCAGATCGGCCGGCTGCGGCTCGGCCTGACCGAGCAGCTCCTTGCGCAGATCGAAGCCGACATATCTTCCGAGCAGGTGCGGGCCGCTCGACACCCAGATCGTGAGCGCGCTGGCGTCGACGACCACCGAGTGCGTGGCGATGATCGCGTCGAGCGCGTTGCGGTTGCCGAGGCCGAGCTCGGCGCCGCCGGCGCCTTTTTTGTCGCGCAGGATCTCGAGCGCCTTTTTCGGATCGATCTGCCCGCGCCAATGTTTCACCAGCTCCTCGATGCGCTTGTAGCGCGCGCCCGAGGTGAGATAGCGGCGCAAGCGATCGTTCTCCGCGTCGGCAGCGAACGACGGCGACAGCGCGTGATTGGCGAGCAGGATGGTGCCGTCGGCGCGGCTCGAGCGGCGCACCTCGAGCCGGCGCGGCGTGCGCTCGATGACCGCCGACTCGCCGGTCTTGCCGTCGCCGACGAGGTAGAAGTCGGGCACCATCACCGGCGTCTTCTTGACCAGCGCGACCACGTCGTCGATCGACCTGGCCTGCTCCATGATGTCGCGTACCAGGATCTCGACGGGCTCGCCTTCGCCGCCGGCTTTGTCGTCGGAGCGCGCGGCGTTGATGCTGACGAAGATGCCTTCGGCGTTGAGGCCGGTGATGACGCCCGACATGCCGAGCCACGCCACCGACGCGAAGGGAATCTTGCCGCGCGGCTTATAGAACAAGATCGCCTTTTCGCGATCGAAGATCTCGGGCCCTTCGAAGTCGAAGTTGCGGCCGATGATGAGGTGCCCGTTGGTCGACGCCGGGCCGCCGGCGGCAAACGCGGTGCAGCCGAGCAGCGGCGAGTGCTCGAGGCCCTGCGTGATGTCGTGGAGCGCATGATAGAAGACGAGCCGGTGATAGATCGGCAAAAAGTCGCCGTGCAGATCGTCGACGGCGCGCGCCATGCCGGCGATCTCCTCGGCGCGGTCGATCGGGAGCAGGTCGGACACGTGTCGATACTGCAAACGCACGCCGGCGCGGATGAGCCACAGGGCGATCTTCGACGGCACGTACCGGGCCATCTCGCCGAACATGTAGTCTTCGGTCTCGAGGAACAGCCGATTGCCAAGGCGGCCTTGGGCCCAGCCGAGCGCGTAGGGCTCGCCGGCGAGGTGCGCTTCCCAGATGCCGCGCTCGCGGCCGAGCCAGCTCTCGCCGACGTAGGCGCGCGGGCCGCGCACTTCGAGCGGCAATTCGGCGGCGGCGCGCACCGCCGGATCGATGCGCGGCGGCTCGATCCGCGTCATGCGCAGGAAGATGAGGTACGCGATCAGCGCACAAAACAGCGTTCCGGCGGCGATGAGGGCGCCGCGGCGGACCCAGCGGCGGGAGACGGCCCGACCCTTGCCGCCGAGGTACAGGCCCTCGCTCTTGGGCATCATTGTCGACGGGAAACCTAGCACGAAAGGGGCGCGTTGACCGCTTGGCCACGGACTTGGTATCCTCTTTTTTCGGCGGCGAATCATGGTCGCGATGAGCATTCTCGGAGCGGCTCCGCAGCTGCCAGCCGGCTCGAGCGCGCTGGTCTGGCTCGGCATCGCATTGGTCGCGCTTGCCGCGTCGGCGGCTGCCGTTTTCTGGTGGCTGCGCGCGGGCGCGACCCGCGTCGGCGCGGCCGAGCGCGCGGCGATGGGCGCCTTGCCGCTGACCTGTCCGGCGTGCCGGCGCGGCTATCCGGCGGGCACGACCTATTGTCCGGTCGATGCCTGCAAGCTGGTGGCGACGGCCGAAGGCGCCAGCGCCGAGCGCTCGGCGCCGGGCGGAAAGTGTCCGCGCTGCCGTCGCGTGTACGACGCGGGCACGCGCTTCTGCGCCGTCGACGCCGAGGAGCTGGTGCCGCTGCCGTTGTGGCAGGCCTCGCACGCGGCCGAGGGCGGCGTGCACGTCGACGAGGCGGACGCAGCGGCGGCCGGCGCGTCCGCGGCGCGCGGCGCGGCGCCGGTGCACTTTCACGGCGAGGGCAAGATCTGTCCGGTGTGCGCGGCCAAGTACGATCTGGAAGCGACGTTCTGCGGGCGCGACGGATCCGAGCTCGTCACCGTGAACTGAGACGCGCGCGCGTGCGGCGCGCGTGCAGATCGGCGACCGCCTCTTCGTCGGCGGTGCGCGCGGTGCGCGGATAGCGCGCGATCTGGTTGCGCACGTGATGGCCGATCTCGTGCGCCAGCACGTCGCGCATGAAGATGGTCATGTCGCCGCCCGAGAAGTGGACCGACACGCCGTGGCGATGGCGCACGATGCGCGCGCCGGCGCGGCGCAGCTCGCGGGCCAGGGCGCGGTCGAGCGACGACATCCACCACTCGTCGGGCGGCAGCGAGTAGATCAAGATGTCGCGCTCCTCCCGGCGGTAGAGGGCGAACGGATCGCCCACGCCCTCGACGCGCGCCCGCAGCTCGATGCGGCGCAGATCGCGCAGCTGCGCGACGGGAAGCGCGGCGAGGACGGCGCGGATCTGCGCCGGCGAGAGCGCATGGATGTCGCCGCGGCGCGGCTTGCGCGCGACGACGCGCGGCAGGACGGGCGGTTTTGTCGTCGGCGTGCGCGTGGTGCGTGACATCAGGCGCGCTCGAGGACGACAGCGACGTTGGCGCCGCCCTGGGCAAACGCGGGCACCAGAACGCGCGCGATGCCGGGCGTGCCGCGCTCGACGACGTGCACGGCGGCGACGAGGCGCTGCGCCGCCGACGAGAGCGACTCGCCGATCGCGGGCAACAGGCGCAAAACGGGCACGCGCGCGCCCAGCCCCTCGTCGAGCGTGGCCGCCTCGCGCGCGTCGTAGGCGCTGCCGTTGGCGCCCGAGATCACGAGATCGATGCGCCCGCCGGCCGCCGCCTCGCGCACCGCGCGCGCCGCCTCG
>DASXOU010000122.1:0-3364 GCA_036494045.1 Polyangia bacterium
TTCATCGGGTGCCGACCAAAGCAATGGTCGGACCATGATTATTTCGTGTGATTCCATTAGCTTACTGATGCTCTGCTGTCGCTTCACGAGCACAGCTGTGGCTCGCCGGCAACAGGAGCGAGCGCCGTGTCGTGTAGTCGCTGGTGGCACGCCGGGTGAACCACCACGAGGCATGTCGCAAAGTGGAAGGGAGCGTTCGCCGGCGGGAGAGTCGCAGTTCACCGTCGGGGAACGCACGCCGCTCGCCGAGCGCGCGGTGGCGTTCCTGCGCAGCCCCAATCCGCTGTCGCGGCGCGCGAAGGCGATCGTGCAGTCGCTGTTTTTTGCCGAGGCGCCGCCGTCGGCGATCTATCGACTGCTCGCCGCCGAGCGCTTCGTGCGCATGACGGTCGGACGGCACCTGGTGCGCGCGCTCTATCATCAGCCGATCTTTCGCACGCTGTGCGCGACGGCGGGCGCGCGGTTGATGCTCGATCCCGGCACCGGCATGCCCGTCGTCTACGGCATCGAGCTGCACCTCGGCAACGGCGTGCAGCTCTCGGGGCGCTCGACCTTCGCCGGCGCCGTCCGCAACGATGGGCGGCGGCCGCGTCTCGTCGTCGGCAACGAGAGCTACCTCGGCCATCGGCTCATCATCACCGCCGACGACGAAGTGCGCATCGGCGATCACGTGCGCATCGCCGACGACGTGTACGTGTGCGGCTACGACGCGCATCCGCTCGATCCGCACGCGCGCCGCACGGCGCCGGGACCCGTCGACTACTCGGGCGCGAGCCGCATCGTCATCGAGGACGACGCGTGGATCTGCCGCGGCGTGATGATCCTGAAGGGCGTGCGCGTGGGAGCCGGCGCGGTGGTGGGCGCGCACGCCGTGGTCACGCGCGACGTGCCGGAGGGCGCCGTCGTCGCCGGCAACCCGGCGCGCGTCGTCGGCAACGTCGGCGGCGGCGGCGAGAACGCGCCGTCGCTGAGCGTCGCTGGGTAGCGTCCACGATGCCCGGCAGAATTTGCGGGACTCTGCGCCGTGAGCCGGCCGTAGCGTGAGGCGAACTCCACCTGTGCCGTGACAAAGTTCGCTGAGGACAGAGGGAGATCGTTGCTCGTTCCGCACCGTCGCTCATGCGCTCAACATCCCGCCGTCCGCGCTAAAGCGCGGCCGGGGTGTCGCCATCCAGTTGGGGAGTAAACGTCTGTGGTGGCCGCCGGCGTTGGCGTCGCCGAAGATCAAGCCCAATCCGATCTCCGTCCCCGACCTCCTCCGACCTCAGAGGAATTTGTCACGGCACGGTTGGTATCCCCCTCACGCTACGGCCGGCTCACGGCGCAGAGTCCCACAAGATTCTGGAGGACACCGGCGAACGACCCACCTCGTCGTCAGGCGCGCGTGCGGTTGTCTTCGAGCCAGCCGAGGGCGCGGCCGAGGCGCGCCAACGAGAAGCGGCGCGGGTGGCGCCGGCGCAGCACGACCTTGTCGCGCAGCTCGCCGAGCTGGCGGATGACGCGGTCGCGCGCGACGTCGACGGCGGCGCGCAGGTTGTCCTGCAGCTCGCGTACGTTGACGTCGTGGTGCCCCTTGACCTCGACGAGCACGTGGCAACCGCCGTGCGGCCCCTCGGCGAAGAGCTGGACTTCGGTGCGGATGACCTCGAGGCCGTTGTGCTCGCGAATCGGCTTGAGCAGGTGAGCTTCGACATAGGCGTGGATCTCGTCGGAGAGCGCGACGTGGCGCGCGGCGAGGTAGACGTGCAAATGGCACCTCCTATCGATGGATGGTGCGTCGTATACTCGCGTCGCCAAGGGGGTATCGTGGAGCCCGAGCTGCATTTCGCCGATGCGACGTGCGCCATCAGCACCGTGGGCAACTCGTTCGTCAACGTGCTGCGCAGGCCGGCGACGCTGGAGATGATCGAGGAGATCCGCCGCCAGGTGCAGCGCCATTTCCGTCGCTGCAACGGCGTGACGCTGGCGCTGTCGGTGCTCGAGCCGGGCGCGGCGCAGTCGGTGCCGCGCGACGTGCGCGAAAAGAGCGCCAAGCTCACGACCGATTTTCCCAGTCTGGCGGCAGCGACGGTGATCGAGGGCTCCGGATTTCGCGCGGCGGCGACGCGCACGGCGGTGACGACGATGTTCTTGTTCGCGCGGCCGCCCTATCCGTACAAGGTATTCGGCGATCTCGCCGAGGGCGCGTCCTGGGTGATCGAGACCGGCAAGCGTGGCGCGCCGCTCTCCGTCACCGCCGACGATCTGGTGCGCGCCGTCGCTGAAGCGCGGCGCGCGATCGCCGCCTGACTACTTGGCTTGCTTGGCGATGACCTTGTCCTTGATCTTGTCGTAGGTCGCCTGCGGCACGATCTTCTTCGACACCAGCTGCGTTTTGTTCGCGTACGGACGGCCCGCGACGATCTTCTTCGAGTAGGCGTCGCCGATGCCGGGCAGCGCCTTCAGGTCGGCCTCGCTGGCGCTGTTGAGATCGACGAGCGCGTCGGCCGGCTTGGCCTTGTCGGTCTTGGCAGTCGTACCGCTCGCCGGCGCGGCGTCCTTCTTCGCCTGGGCGAACGCGCTCGGGGCGAACAGCACCGTCAACATCGCCAGCAGAATCAGTCGCGCGAGTCTCATGGATCCCTCCGTGTAACAGCCGTCGTACCGGAAGCGCACCATTCTTGCAACTCCTGCGCGCATGACGCGCACGCAGCTGACGATAGGTATCCTCGCGCTCGGCGCCGCGCTCGGCGGTGCCGCCTGCTACGGCGAATATGCGGTCGCGACGCCGACGTACGCGAGGGCGCGGCCGGTGACGATCGCGGTGGCGCCGCCGCCGCCCGTCGACGAGGTGCCGCCGCCGCAGCCGTACGCCGGCTCGGTGTGGATGGCGGGCTACTGGGATTGGCGCGCCGACCTTGGAAAGCACGTGTGGATCGCCGGGCACTGGGCGATGCCGCCGCGCGCGGGGGTGGTCTACATGCCGCCGTCGTGGCATCCGAGCGTGCACGGCGGCTATTACCGCGTTCCCGGCCGCTGGATCGCCGGCTCGCCGCGTGACGCGTACGGGCGCCACATCGCCTACGATGCGGCCGGCCGCCCGCACTACTTCTAGACCGCGTCGCCGATCTTTGGGCGGGCTCGTCGCTGCGCTCCTCACGCGCCCAACCTCGACTCGCCATCGCGCTTCTGGCTACGCTCACTTCAACCCGGAAGCGGTCTAGACCTGCTACCCTGAGGGTGTGAGAGGTTTTACCGTCTGCGCAACGGCGCTCTGCGCGATCGGCGGCTGCTCGGCGACCCCGCCACCGCCGCTGCCGACGCCGTTGTTCGCGCCGCGCTATCTGGCGCAGGCGTCGGGCGCGCGCACCGTCGACAACGTGTG
>DASXOU010000123.1:0-2823 GCA_036494045.1 Polyangia bacterium
CGTTCCGGCGCTGCGCGTGCGCCGGCGTAGCGGCGTGTGGCCCATCGTCGTCGGCTCGTCGACGGCGCGCGGGCAACGGCTGCTGGCCTGGCTCACGCGCGCGTTCAGCGTCGCGGTCGCCGCCTGGCTCGTCGCCTACGCCGTCGCCGGGCCGGCCGCCGTCGGTGTGATCGCGCTGCCGCCGTCGGTCGCCGACACGGCGCTCGCCGCCGGCTGGTCGCTGGTGGGCGCGTCGCTGGCGCTGCTCGTGCTCGCGCAAGGGCAGATGGGCGCCGCATGGCGCATCGGCATCGATGCGCGCGCCACGCCGCTCGTCACCCACGGCCTCTACGGCGTCGTGCGCAACCCGATCTACTCGGCGATGGATCTCGTGCTCGCCGGCGTGGTGCTGGTCGCGCCGTCGCCGTGGTCGCTCGCCGCCGCGCTCGGCGTCGCCGTCGCGCTCGCGGTGCAGACGCGCCTCGAGGAGCAGCATCTCCTCGGCCTGCACGGCCCGACCTATCGCGCCTACGACGCGCGCGTCGGCCGCTTCGTCCCCGGCCTCGGCCGCCTGCGCTAATCGCCGCCGCGCTGGACGGCGTGCTCCATGGCGCGATCGGGGATCGCCCACGCCACCGCCACCAGCACGTAGCAGGCGACGGCCATGAGCACGTGCTGCCCCGCGGCCAGCGCCATCGCCGTCGAGTACATCACGAGCGAGAAGATTCCCTTGCGCGCTTGATGGCGGTGCGCCTCGCGTCGCGCTGCGTCCGTCTGCTGGGCCGCGATCGCGCGCTGGAGCAGCGCGTACGCGGTCCCGGTGAGCAGCGTGACCGCGCCGTACGCGATGGTCGGCACCGGCGCCGGATAGGTCTCGCCGAGCCAGCGCGTCATGAACGGGATGAGCGACATCCAGAACAGGAGGTGCAGGTTCAACCACAAGATCTTGCCGTCGACCCGCACCAGCGTGTGCAGGAGGTGATGGTGGTTGCCCCAGTACACGCCGACGAAGAAGAAGCTGAGCACGTAGCTGAGCATGATCGGCCAGTGCTCGGTCAAGGCCGCCCAGGTCGCGTGCTCGGGCGTCTTCAGCTCGAGCACCATGATGGTGATGATGATGGCGATGACCCCGTCACTGAACGCTTCCACCCGCCCTTTCGACATGGTGCTCACCGTAACAGCAAAAAGCGGGCGATCTGCCGTACAATGAAGCGCCATGGCAGCTATCGGCCGCTACGTAGACCTTCAGCTACTCGGGCAGGGCGGGATGGGCGCGGTCTACCGCGGCCGCGACCCCGAGCTCGATCGCCCCGTCGCCATCAAGGTGATGCTCCACGCCACGCCCGACTTCGTGGCGCGCTTCCGCCGCGAGGCGCAGTCTATAGCGCGGCTGGCGCACGCCAACATCGTGCAGGTGTACGACTTCGGCGTCGACGGTGAGGGCAACCCGTACTTCGTCATGGAGCTCATCGACGGCACGCCGCTCGACGAGATCATCCGCACGCGCGGCAAGATGCCAGCGCTCGACGTGGTGCGCCTCGCCAAGCAGGCCGCCGCCGGGCTGGCCGCCGCTCATCGCGCCGGCATCATCCATCGCGACGTCAAGCCGTCGAACCTGATCGTCGACGGGCGCGGGCACTTGAAGCTGGTCGACTTCGGCATCGCGCGCATGGAGTCGGGCTCGCAGCTGACCAACGCCGCCGCGCTCATGGGCACGCCCGGCTACATGGCGCCCGAGCAGGCGTCGGGCAAGAAGGTCGACGCGCGCGCCGACATCTACGCGCTCGGCATGACCATGTTCGAGATGTGCGCCGGCGGGCCGGCGTTCACCGCCGACGATCCGATCGCGCTCGTGGTCATGAACATGCAGCAGCCGCTGCCCGATCTGCGCCAGCACGCGCCGGGCGTGCCCGAGGAGCTCGCCGGGCTGATCGAGATGATGGCGCAGAAGGATCCCGACGCGCGCTTGCAATCGTGCGATGCGGTCGTCGCGGCGCTCGAGGACATCGAGGCGCGGCTGCGCACCGGCACGGCGTCGTTCGAGCGGCGCACCGATCAGGCGGCGCCGGCGATTCCGGCGACCAACGTGCACGCGGCGCGGCCAGCGGCGGTCGACGCGGCGGTGGCGGCCGGGCTGCAGAACCTGCCGATCCCGACCAGAGGCTCGCCGGGCGGCAAGAAGTCTTCGCTGGCCATCGGCGTCGGCGTCGGCGCGGTCGTGCTGGTCGCGGGAATTGGCCTCGTGTTCATGGTGAACAAGAAGCCCGTCGTCGACACCACGTCGACGGTGCAGCCGCCGCTGGTCATCGACAAGCAGCCGCCGAAGCAGCAGCCCAAGCCGGGCGACACGACCATCGAAAATCAGGCGAAGCTGCCGTCGAATTCGAAGCTCGACGGTCCGTTGCGCGTCGCGGTCCTCAAGTTCAAAAACGTCGGCGCCGACAAGGATCTGGTCGGGCTCGAGCTCGGCATCGGCGAGACCGCGGTCTCCGCGATGTCGGCGGCGGGCGGCGACGTCACGCTCATCGAGCGCAGCGACATCGAGAGCGACATCGGCGAGCTCGATCGCGCCAAGGACGAGCACTTCGACAAGGGCACCATCGCGCAAAAGGGCAAGCTCGAGGGCGTGACGGTGGCGGTGCAGGGCGGCTTTCAGCGCGCGGGCAAGCTGGTGCGCATCACCGCGCGCTTCGTGCGCGTCGAGAACGGCGAGATCGTCGACACGCTGACGGTGACGCGGCCGGCGCGCGACGTGTTCGGCGCGCAAGACGAGGTCGCGCGCGGGCTCAAGCAGAAGCTGGTGGCGCTGGCGGCGCTGGAGAAGACCAAGAAATGAGCGAGCGC
>DASXOU010000124.1:0-3219 GCA_036494045.1 Polyangia bacterium
CCGGCGACGCCGGCGGAGTCGAGCCCAGACGAACGCGAACAGCACGAGCGCGCGCTTGCCGAGCGGCTCGACCGCCTCTGGGAGACCCCGCACACGCTCTGGGGCGAGCTCACCACGGTCGATCACAAGAAGATCGGCGTCCGCTACCTCTACACGTCGATGCTGTTCCTCGTCCTCGGCGGCGTCGAAGCGCTGGCGATGCGTCTGCAGCTGATCGGCCCCGAACAGGGCCTGCTCTCACCCGAGGCCTACAACCAGCTCTTCACGATGCACGGCACCACGATGATCCTGTGGTACGCCGCGCCGATCCTCTCGGGCTTTGGAAATTATCTCATCCCGCTGTTCATCGGCTCGCGTGACATGGCGTTCCCGCGCCTGAACGCCTTCAGCTATTGGATGCTGCTCCTGTCGGGCCTCTTTCTCTACTCGAGCGTCCTCTTCGGCCAGGCGCCCGACGGCGGTTGGTTCGCGTACGTCCCTTTGACTGCGCGCCATTACTCGGGCGCGCTCAACAACGACTTCTACGCGATCGCCAACATCCTCCTCACGATCTCGACCACCGTCGGCGCGATCAACTTCATCGTCACCATCCTCAAGCACCGTGCGCCCGGCATGACGTTGGCGCGCATGCCGCTCTTTCTCTACTCGACGGGCACCACTTCGTTCCTCTCGATCCTGGCGCTGCCCGCGCTCACCGCCGCCTGCATCTTTCTCGAGCTCGATCGTCAATGGGGCACCCACTTCTTCCAGGCGCGCGCCGGCGGCGATCCGCTCGTCTGGCAGCAGCTCTTCTGGTTCTTCGGCCATCCCTGGGTCTACATCGTGTTCCTGCCGGCGACGGGAATGATCTCGATGCTCCTGCCGGTGATGGCGCGCCGGCCGATCGTCGCCCATCCCATCGTCGCCGCTGCGACGGTGATGACGGGCCTGGTCGGCATGGGCGTGTGGGTGCACCACATGTTCGCCGTCGGCATCGGCCAGATGTCGATGAGCTTCTTCGCCGCCGCGTCGATGACGATCTCGGTCTTCAGCACGATCCAGGTATTCGCGTGGGTCGCCACGCTATGGCTCGGCAAGCCCGTACGCACGACGTCGCTCCTCTTCGCGCTCGGCTTTCTCGCCAGCTTCGTCATCGGCGGGCTGTCCGGTGTCGTTACCGCCATCATCCCGTTCGACTGGCAGGTGCACGACACCTACTTCGTCGTGGCGCACCTGCACTACGTGCTCATCGGCGCCAACGTCTTTCCCGTCTTCGCCGCCTTCTATTACTGGCTGCCCAAGATGACGGGGCGGATGCTCGACGAGCGCCTCGGCAAATGGAGCTTCTGGCTCATGTTCGTCGGCTTCCAGGTGGGCTTCTTCCCGATGCACCTGTCGGGCCTCGTCGGCATGCGGCGTCGCGTCTACACCTACGCGGCGGGCGACGGGCTCGGCACGTTGAACCTCGTGACGACGATCGGCGCGCTCGTCCTCGGCGTGGGCATCCTCGTCAGCATCATCAACTTCTTCGTCTCCTCGCGGCGCGGGCGCGCGGCCGGCGCCAATCCGTGGAACGCCGACACACTCGAATGGTCGATGTCCTCGCCGCCGCCGTCGTACGGTTTTTTGCATTTTCCGACAATCGAGACACTGCACCCGTTGTGGGACGACCACGACGAGTTCGCCGATCCCGACGACTCGCGGGTGCTCGCGGTCGGCCGTCGCACGCTCTCGACCACCGTCGTCGACGCCAAACCCGAGGCCATCTCGCAAGGCGTCGACGACTCGATCATGCCACTGGTGCTGGCGCTCGCCGTCACCGGAATGTTCGCCGTACTCATGGCGAAGCTCCTCTGGATCGGCGTCGCGCTCGCCGGGCTCTGCCTCGTGTTCATGGCGGGCTGGCTCTGGCCGGAGAAGGAGCCGACGCCGTGAGCGACCAGAACGCCGCCGTCCTCGAGATGCCGCTCGATCGTCTGCCGCTCGACGAAGAGCGCGGCACAATGGGCATGTTCCTGGCCATCACCACCGAGGCCCTGCTCTTCGTCTCGATGTTCTTCGCCTACTTCTACATCGGCCACTCGCACCGCCAGTGGCCGTCGCATCCACCGGAGCGGATGCTGGCGCTGGTCATGCTCGCGGTGCTGCTGTCGTCGAGCGCCGTTCTGCAGCTCGGCGAGCGCGCCTTGAAGAAGGGCGCCGTCACGCACGCCCGGATCTGGGTCGCCCTGACCATCGTGCTCGGCGTCGTGTTCCTCGTGATCCAGACGTTCGAGTATCGCAAGCATCTCAAAGAGCTCTTGCCGACGACGAACGCCTACGGCTCGCTCTTCTACACCATCACCAGCCTGCACGGCCTGCACGTCGCCGTCGGCCTGGCGATGCTCGTCTACGCGCTCGTCGTGCCGACGATGGGCCGAAGGGACCTTCCGCCGCATCGGCCGCTGCACAACGCGTCGCTCTACTGGCACTTCGTCGACGCCGTCTGGATCTTCATCGTCGGCCTCCTCTACCTCCTTCCGCACTGGACGCGATGAGCGATGAACGGAGCGCGTCACATCTGGATCGCCGTCGCCGTGCCGCCGCTTCTGTGGATGGCACAGGGG
Organism: Polyangia bacterium; assembly: GCA_036494045.1. Classification (GTDB taxonomy): domain Bacteria; phylum Myxococcota_A; class Polyangia; order Palsa-1104; family Palsa-1104; genus JAQBQH01. The sequence goes on from DASXOU010000124.1 coordinate 2,586, forward strand.
GCCCTCGGTTGGTTCATCGCGGCGCACGCCTGTCCGCCTGGCGCCGAGCCGCTCTCGTTGTCGACGGCGCGTGTCCTCATCGGCGTCTTGACGTTGATCGCGCTCGTCGCGACGACCGCGGGCATCGTCGCCGCGCGAAGCCGGACCGTTCTGCCAGCCGATGCGTCGGGCGAGCCCGAGGCCGCCACCGCAGCAGCGCAGCGTCGCCGTTTCGTGGCCGTGTTCGGACTCTTCGTGTGCGTCACGCTGACGCTCGGCCTCATACTCGCCGGTCTGCCTTCCTTGATGCTGCACGCGTGCGGAGAGACACGATGAGCCCGCGCGCCGCCCTTGTCGTCGCGCTCGCCATCGGCGGCTGTATCGGCAGCGGGCAGGATCACGGATACGCCATCGCCACGGGCGGCAGCGCCGAACGCGGACGCTCGGTCATCGCCGTACGCGGCTGCGGCTCGTGCCACACCATCCCGAACGTAACCGGAGCGGCGGGCGTGGTCGGCCCGTCGCTGACGGCATTCGGCCGGCGCACCTTCATCGCCGGCGAGCTGCCCAACACGCCGGTCAACCTGGTGCGCTGGATCGCGCGCCCGCACGACGTCGAGCCGAAGACGGCGATGCCAGTGCTCGGTCTCGACGA
>DASXOU010000125.1:0-1621 GCA_036494045.1 Polyangia bacterium
CCTCGCGCACGACCAGGCGCGCCCACGTCTGCCCCTTGAGCACGCTCGCGTAGCTTTCGCCGGCCATCGCCGCAAGCTTCTTCGAGTCGGGATAGCCGACGATGTCCGCCGACTTCAGCGTCGAAAAGCACAAGTAGCGCAGCGGGCGCGCTCCGGAATTCTCGAGCTGATGCGCCGTCGCCGGGCCGGGCGGAATCGTCACATAGTCGCCCGGGCGGACCGCGATGCGCTCGTCGCCGAGGCGCAGCGTGCCTTCGCCCTCGAGAATGTAGATGGCTTCGTCGTTCAGACAGTGGAAATGGTGCGGGAACGCGGTGCGCCCGGGCGGCACTTCGTAGTGCGTACAGCCGAGCCCGGTGGCGCCCGTGGCGATGCCGAGATGGCGCCGCGTGGCGCCGAAGCGCGTTCCTTTTTCCGACGGCTTGGGCTCGACCTCGTCGACGTTGACCACGCGCGAATGACGACGCTCGCTCATGCGAAACTCCTCCGTTGGGTTGGCTCAGCCTGCGCCGTAGAGGCGCGCGCCGATGATCAGCGCCGCCGCCACGACGATGAGCACGAGCGCGATCCAGACCAGACGCGAGCGACCATCGGGTGCTTCGAGCGGCTTGTGGCCGGCAGCGGCGTCGATGGCGGCGATCATCGCGTTCGCGTCTTTGAACCGTTTCTCGGGATCCTTGTCGAGCGCGCGCAAGACCAGCGTGTCGACGGCGTGCGTGATCTTGGCGTCGGGCGCGACGCTCGACGGCTTCGGCGCCGGCTCTTTGATGTGCGCGCGCAGAAAAGCGATGTCGTCCTTGCACACGAACGGCAGCCGCCCGCACAGCATCTCGAAGAGCACGACGCCGACGCCGTAGAGATCGGCGCGCGCGTCGACGTCGAGGCCCATCGCCTGCTCGGGCGCGATGTATTCGGGCGTGCCGAACGCGGTGCCCGGCACGGTCAGCTTGATGGCGGCGCGATCGTTCGACGCGATCCCGAAGTCGAACAGCTTGACCGTCTCGAGCCCGTTGACGTCGACGAGCATCACGTTGTGCGGCTTGACGTCGCGATGCACGACGCCGAGCTCGTGGGCACGGCCGAGCCCGACCAGCATCTGCCGCGCGATCACGAGCGCGCGCGCCGCCGGCATGCGCCCCTCGTGGAGCGCGTTCGACAAGAGCGTGCCCTTGAGCAGCTCCATGATCAGGAAGAGCCCGCCGCCGGGCAGCTCGCCCGAGTCGCTGATGGCGGCGACGTTCGGGTGATCAATGCGCTTGGCCGTCGTCACCTCGCGCCCGGAGCGCGCCGCGAACTCCTTGACCTGCGCCTTGTCGGGGGGCAGCACCTTGATGGCGATGTCCGACTGCTTGCGCAGATCCTCGCCGCGATAGACGGTGCACAAGCCGCCGGCGCCGAGCACGTCACCGACGAGGTAACGGTTGGCGATCAGCTTGCCGACGAGATCGCGGCGCGGGACGGCGGTCGACACGGCTCGGAAGTGTAGATCAAAACACGAGCTGCGCCTGGATCTTGAACGCGTTCGAATCGGGCTGGGTTTCGAGCGCGACCTGCCCCGGGCGCAGCTGCACGCGCGCGCCGTAGGAGTAGAACGACCACTGGAGGACAATTTCGCCGTCGG
>DASXOU010000126.1:0-3713 GCA_036494045.1 Polyangia bacterium
CAGTGCCTAATCAAGATGAAGCAGGTGGGCTTGCGGTTTCGGACGTGGGGGGGCGCGCGCAAGGGCGCGGGGCGGAAGCGCGTGGCGGCGCGGGGGCGTGTGCTGCACCGGACGCGGCCGGTGTTGCAGGCGCGGTTTCCGGTGCATGTCACCTGGCGCATGCGCGTCTCGGGGCTAAGGACGCGGCGGTGCTTTCGGGCGCTGGCGCGGGCGTTTCGGGGCGGGGCCGACCGGTTTGGGTTTCGGCTCGTGCATTATTCGGTGCAGGGGAATCATGTGCACTTGCTCGTCGAGGCCGAGAGTGAACGGTCGTTGTCGCGGGGGATGAACGGGCTCGCTGTGCGGGTGGCCAAGGGGATCAATCGCGTGCTGGGACGCAGCGGCAAGGTGCTCGAGGATCGCTATCATGGGCATATTTTGCGGACGCCGACGGAGGTGCGGCACGCGCGCAATTACCTCTTGCAGAACGCGGGGCGGCACGTTGGATTGCGCGGCGTCGATCCGTTTGCTTCGCGCGTGGCGGTGATGGCGCCGCGCACGTTTGTGATGCGGCGGGTGTGTTAGGGCGGCGGGATCCAGCCGCCAAATTCGCGCTCGAGCTGTTGCGCGACGGCGATGGTCAAGTGGTCGTGCGCGGGGGCGGCGATGACTTGGACGCCGAGCGGGACGCCTTCGGAGCCGAGGCCGAGCGGGACTTGCGTCGCGGGGAGCTGCAGCACGTTGATGATGGCGGTGTAGACGAAGTTGAAGGGGCGGCCGAGCGGGACGTAGTGGCGCGGCGCGGGGATGGCGTGCGACGGGTAGAGCATGACGCCGTCGTCGCCGAGCGCGTCGAGGAGGCGGGCGCGCAGGCCGCGGCCCAGCTCGATCGCCTTGGTGGCGCGCGCGGGCGAGACGGCGGTGACGCGCTCGAGCATGGCGAGCGCGATCGCCGGGAGCGTGTGCGGCGCGCGGCGAACGGCCCACTTGGCCAGCTCGAGCGCGCCGCGCGTGCGGCGGCCGTCGCCGAGCAGCACGCTGAACGTCTGCTCGTCGGCGGCGGCGAGCGTGGCCGACCAGATCTCGAACGAGCGGCGCAGCGCGCCGAAGCGCACGCGACGGATGCGCGCGCCGGCGGCGGCGAGCGCGGCGGCGACGCGCGCTTGCGCCGCGCGCAGCTCGGGATGCACCGGGTTCATGCCGTTGTCTTCGACGTCGATGACGGTGAGCCGATCGACGCGCACGGCGGCGGGATCGCCGAGCGTCATCGGCGTGGCGGCTTCGTCGTCGCCGTCGGGGCCGGCGAGGATGCCGAGGAGCGGCCACAAGTCCTCGGCGCGACGGCACAAGGGGCCGGTGGCGACGATGCGCGCCGCCTCGCCACGCGCGCGCGGATATTGGCCGCTGCCGGGGACGAGCCCGCCGGTCGGCTTGTGGCCGAACACGCCGTTGAAGAACGCCGGCATGCGGATCGAGCCGCCGACGTCGCTGCCGAGCCCGAACGGCGAGCCGCCGGCGCCGATGATCGCGCCCTCGCCTCCCGAGCTGCCGCCGACGATGCGCGATGGATCGTACGGGTTGTTGGTGCGGCCGTAGACGCGGTTGTTCGACTCGTACCACATGCACAACTCGGACAAGTTGGTCACGCCGAGCGGGATGGCGCCGGCGGCGCGCAGCCGCGCGACGGTGGTGGCGTCAGTCGTCGACACGACGTGGCGGCGCGCGACCAGGCCCGACGAATTGGGCATGCCGGCGAGCGCGAACTGCTCCTTGATCGTGCACGGGACGCCGAGATACGGCGGCAGCGCGGCGCCCTGCCCTGCCGCCGCGATGCGGGCGTCGGCGGCGTCGGCTTCGGCGCGCGCGGCGTCGTAGCGTGTGGCCACGACGGCGTTGATCGTCGGGTTCACCGCCTCGATGCGCGCGATGTGCGCCTCGACGACGGCGCGCGACGATACTTGCCGCGCGCGGATGCGGCGCGCCAGCTCGGCGCCCGAGAGCAGCAACAGCTCGTCGAGCGGCGCCGCAGCGACGTGACGCCGACTCGCGATCATTTGTCCTCCAAGAGAAACGTACGCAGGATCTCACCCACGCGCTCGGGCTGATGGCGCTGCATCATGTGCCCGGCGCCGTCGACGATCGCGCGCCGCGCGTGCTGGAAGCACTTGATGCGCCGCGCCTCCTCCGACGGTGCGTGGCGCATCAGCGACTGCGCGCCGGCCACCAGCAGCGTCGGACACTTCACGCGCCGCCAGAACTGCTCGGCCGTCGCCAGCGCAAAACCGTACGGCCCCGGCGTCGCGTGCAACGGATCGTGCTTGAAGCGAATGCGCCCGCCGAGCGCCGCGGTCGTGCCCTTGTCGGCCAAGAAGCGCGCCAACGCCGGCGACAGCAGCGGATCGTGCTCGGCGATGCGCGCCGCCGCCTCCTCGACGCTGGCGTAGCTCTTGGGCGACTTCTCGCGCACCTTCTTCCAGGCGCCGAGCCACGTCGCCACGCGCGCCGGCATCGCCTCTTTCGACTCGGGCGGGCCCAGCCCCTCGAGGAGCGCGAGCTTGTGCACGCGCTCGGGAAACGCGCCCGCGTAATACGACGCGATGCTGCCGCCCATCGAGTGTCCGACGAGCGACACGCGAACGCGCCCGACCTGCGCGATGACCTCGTGCAGATCGGCGAGGTAATCGGGGAAGTGATAATAGCCGCCCGGGCCGACCCAATCGCTGTCGCCGTGGCCCCGCATGTCGGGCGCGACCACGTGCAGGCCCGCCGCCAGCGCCGCCTCGACCATTGGCTGCCAGCCCCACGCGTTGTCGAGAAAGCCGTGGATGAGCACGACCGTGTGGTCGCCGTCGCCCCACTCGAGCACGTGGTAGCCGAGGCCGGTCGCGAGCTGAAGCTTGCGAGACACAGGCATCTCCCATTACTTATCAGGGATGACGACGGCGCGCGAGGAGGCCGAGCAGATTCTGGCGCTGGCCGGCGGCGATACGCTCAAGGCCTACGAGATCGTGAACCAGCAGCTGGCGGTGCTGGTCTTGCGCACGCAGGTGATGCTGTCGCTGTCGGGCATCGTCGTCACCGTCACCGGATTCTCCGGGCGCGCGATCGCCGAGACCAGCGTGTTGGCGCGCGACTCGATCGCCTCGGGCATCCTCGTCGTGCTGGCGTCGGCGGCGGTGGCGATCTGGGGCGTTCTGAGGCTCTCGTGGCTGACGCAGAACCTGGTCGCCGATCCGCTCACGATGATCCTCGGCGGCATCGCGATTCGCGATCGCAAGTCGCGCTTCTTACGCGCGTCGTTGGTCTTGTTCATCGTCGGCTTCGCGCTCTACTGCTTCGCCATCGCGCAGCTGCTCATGGCGGCGAAGCCACGCTGATGGCGCTGCAGCCGACACGGCTCGAGTTTCGCCTGACGCTGTCGCACGTCGATCGCGGGATCGATCTCGCCGAGACCTTGTACGTCGCGCGCCATCCGTCGGAGACGCAGACGCACGTGGTCTTGCGCGTGCTGGCGTGGTGCCTCCTACACGAAGAGGGGATCGCGATGGGCCCCGGCCTGTCGACGCCCGACGCCGCCGATCTGTGGACGCACGACGCCACCGGCCGCTTGACGACGTGGATCGAGTGCGGCACGGCGACGGCGGAGCGGCTGCGCAAGTCGCTGCAACATCACTCGGGCGCGCACACGCACGTGGTGCTCGACGACGCGCGCGCGGCCGAGGCGCTGCGCGCGG
>DASXOU010000127.1:0-1783 GCA_036494045.1 Polyangia bacterium
ACCTGCGCCTCGGCGGCCGCGGCTTCATCCTCGGCGACGCCTGCGCCTTCACCTCGCCGACCTGCCTGCAGCGCCCCGGCGGCTACCTGCGCTACGGCCGCGAGAACATCGTCGAGCTCTATTACAACGTGCACGTGTGGCGCGGCGCGTTCGGCGCCGCCGACGTGCAGCTCGTCGACAATCCCGGGTACAACCAGGATCGCGGACCGGCGTGGGTCTTCTCGCTACGCGGGCATCTCGAATTCTAGCGAGGCGGGATCGCGAAAAATTGCGAGGCGAGGGGGTCCAACGGCCCCGGAAATTCGATAAAGTGGCGCGTTGCCGCTGCGGCCGCCACCGTCCATCTCCGCCACTTCCGCGGCCGAATTTCGCGCGCGGCTGCACGAGCTCGACGACGCTCACCGACGGCGCAGCTCGCTCATGCTGCACGGCGGCGTGCCCAGCTTCGTCCTGCGCTGGCTGCGCGCGCTCATGCCCGCGGCGCTCGGCGGCCCGCCGCTGCTCATGCGCCGCCCGCCGCCGCCGATCCCCATCGTCGCCTCGGGCGAGTGCAGCGTCACGTTCATCGGCCACGCCACCGCGCTCATCCGTTACGCGCGCGCGCGCGTCCTCACCGATCCGCTGTTCGCGCGCTCGCTCTACACGTTGCGCCGCCTGCGCCCGGCCGGCCTGCCCGACGGCGCGCTCGAGAGCATCGACGTCGTCCTCATCTCGCACGCGCACGCCGATCACCTGCATCGCCCGTCGCTCGAGCGCATCGACCGCGCCGCCACCATCGTCGCGCCCGCCGGCGTGCACGTGCCCAAGCTCGGTTTTCGCGAGGTCCTTCCCGTGCGTGCCGGCGACGTCGTCACCGTCGCCGGCCTCGACATCACCGCCGTGCCCGCGCAGCACCGCGTCGGCTTCCGCGGCCACGGGCGCGCACTCGGCTACGTCGTGCGCGGCGACGGCCCGACCGTCTACTTCGCCGGCGAGAGCGGCTACTTCGCCGGCTTCATGGAGGTCGGCTCGCGCTATCGCCCCGATGTGGCGCTCCTGCCCATCAGCGGCTATCGCCCGCTGGCGCTGCGCCGCGATCATCTGTCGCCGCTCGACGCCATCTACGCGTTCGAGGATCTCGGCGCCCAGCTGCTCGTGCCCATCCACCACGGCGCCTTCGCGCTCGGCTACGAGCCGCCCACCGAGCCGCTCATCTGGCTGCGCTCCCTGGCGTCGCAGCGCCGGCTCGAAGAGCGCATCGCCTGGCTCGAGCCGGGCGAGTCGTGCGTGGCGCGGCGCGGGCCGTTGCAAACCGTGACGCCGTCGGATATGTGAATGCCGTGACGACCGAACGTCCTTCGCGCGCGCTCTCGCCGGCGCTGTCGTATGCGCTCCTCGCCGCGCTCGCGCTCGTGCTCTTCTTCCCGCGGCTCGGCTCGTTCGGATTCTGGGATCCGTACGAGATCAAGATCGCCGACGCCGCGCGCAACGTCGTCACCGGCCACGGGTCGCTGGCGCAAGCGACGCACACCCTCGGCCGTCCGCCGGCCGCGGTGGCGCTCGTCGCCGAAGGCTTCCGCGTCTTCGGCATCGGCGAGCTCGGCGGCCGCCTGCCCATCGCCATCGTCTCGCTCTTCGCGCTGCTCGCCTGCTTCTACGCCGGCTCGGGGATGATCCGCCGCCGCGGCGCGCTCCTCGGCAGCTTCGTCTTCGCCACCGCACCGGCGATCCTCTTGGGCGCGCGCCAGCTCACGACCAACGCGCCGGCGCTCCTCGGCACCGCGCTCGCCGTCGGCGGCCTGGT
>DASXOU010000128.1:0-3576 GCA_036494045.1 Polyangia bacterium
GACCCCGTGGCGACGAAGAATGTCGACGACATGATCCGCGACATCTCGAAGCAGACCGGCGTGACCAGCGTCGTCATCAGCCACGACATGGCCTCGACCTTCCGCATCGCCGACCGCATCTCGATGCTCTACGAGGGCAAAATCGCCGTCTCCTGCGGGCCCGAGGAGATCAAGGGCTGCCAGCTGCCCTTCGTGCGCGAGTTCGTCGAGATGTCCGGCACCGTGCGCTTCGACGAGCACGTCGTGGACACCGACGATGACGAGACGCGCCCGGGGGATGGATGAAACCAACCTCGGCCGCGATCAAGGTCGGCATCACCGCGCTGGTCATCGCGCTGGTCGGGTTCATGACGTTCCGCTTCGTCGCCAAGGGGCTGCACGGCAGCCAGGGTTATCGCGTCTGGTGCATCTTCCACGACGCCACCGGCCTCGTCGAGAAATCGCGCGTGCAGATCGCCGGCCTCAACATCGGGCAGATCAGCGATCGCCGCCTCGAAGGCTCGTTCGCGCGCATCACCCTGCGCGTCATCCCCGAGACGCAGCTGTGGTCGAACGCGACGGTGTTCAAGAAGTCGGCGTCGCTGCTCGGCGAGTTCTACCTCGAGATCGATCCGGGCACGTCCGAGTCGCCCGATCCGATGACCGGCAAGATGCAGAAGAATCATCTCCTGAAAGACGGCGATCAGATCCCCAACGTCGTCGAGGCGGTGTCGACCTCGGACATCCTGGTGCAGGTCAACGAGACGCTGCCGGTGTTGCGCGCGATCCTGCAGGACGTGCGCAAGCTGACGCAGGGCCCGCTGCAGGAAATCGCCAAGAGCGTGCAGAACGGCGTCGACAAGAACTCGGCGGCGGCCGAATCGCTGCTCAAGCACGTCGACTCGATCGCGCTCGACATCAAGGGCATGACCGCGGGCCAGGCGGGCAGCGACGTCAAGAAGTCGCTCGAGAACATCCGCGAGATCACCGAGAGCATCAAGGGGCTCGTCGGCCAGGGCGGCACCGAGATGGGAACCACCGGCGACAAGCTGCGCCAGGATCTCGACAAGATCGGATCGGCCGTCGACAACTTGAACCACACGCTCGAGAACATGTCGACGATGACCGACAAGGTGAACAAGGGCGAGGGCACCGTCGGCCGCCTGCTCAACGACGACACCATCGCCAACAACGTCGAGCAGATCACCGAGGACGCGGGCAGCTTCATCCGCTCGATCACGCGGCTGCAGACCATCATCGGCCTGCGCTCGGAATACAACATCATCGCCAACACGCTCAAGACCTACGTCTCGGTGCAGCTGCAGTCGCGGCCCGACAAATACTTCCTCATCGAGCTCGTCGACGATCCGCGCGGCTTCCGCACCGACACCACGACCTACACGACCACCGACGATCCTTCCAAGCCGCAGACGACGGTGTCGAACACCACGACCATCACCGATCGCTTCCGCTTCTCGTTCATGCTGGCCAAGCGCATCTTCCTCTTGAACGGGCGCATCGCGCTCACCGGCCGCTTCGGCATCAAGGAGTCGACCGGCGGCATCGGCGCCGACGTCGAGATCCCGCTGTCGCTGGCGTCGCCGTGGCTGCGCACGATGACCTTCGATCTCGATCTCTTCGACTTTCGCACCAACATCTATCCGCGCTTCAAGATCCTGGCGGCGCTCGAGTTCTACAAGCACATCTGGATCGTCGGCGGCGTCGACGACGTGTTCAACGGCCGCGGCCCCGGCGCCGGCGTGTCGACGGGCCGCGACTACTTCTTCGGTGCGCAGCTCACCTTCAACGACGACGACATTCGCGCCCTCTTGACCATCGGTGGCGCCGCGCTGTTAGGCTCTGCGGGACGCTGATGGATAAACGATCTCTGGTCAAAGTGTTCCTGCACGATCGCGGCGAGGACGTGGAGTCGGCGTGGTGCCAGCCGGCGGGCCCGTCGCTGTTTCGCCTGGTGAACGTGCCCTTCCTGCACGCCAAGCCGACCTACGGCGACGTGGTCGCGGCCGAGCGCAACGACGACGGCAACTGGGCGTGGGATCGGCGCGGCGTGGCGCAAAAGCGCATCGACGAGCGCCTGCACCAAGACGGCGGGCGCTACGCGATCATCGTCGACTACACGATGTGGGCCGAGGCCGACTTCGGCGCGCTCTTGCAGGCGCTCGAGAAGAAGCACGACATCGTCGGCGAAGGCTGCTTCGGGCCGCGCGGCGAGGAGCCGGGGCGCGTGTACCTGGCGGCGCCACGACCGCTCGATCCGGCGGCGGTGATGGCGGCGGTGACGACGCTCGGGCGCGGCTTCCGCTTCACGCTGATCCATCCGCTGCCGCCGAAGAAGAAGCCCGGCAAGAAGAAGCCGCCGATGAAGAAGCAGGCGGCGGCGAAGAAGCCGAAGCCCCGGAAGAATAAAGCGACGAAGAAAAAAGCGACGACGAAGGCGCCGGCGAAGAGGCCGCGCCGCAAGAAGTAGCCGGTTACCAGCTCGTCGAGCCGGCGATCTGCCGCGTCGTCACGTTGATGCGGTTCCAGAGATTGATGAGCGCGATGTTGAGGACGAGCGCGGCCAGGGCCGGCTCGTCGAAGTGGCGCGCCGCTTCATTCCACACTTCGTCGGAGACGGCTTCGGCGCCGCGGTCGGCCATGCGCGTCGCCGCTTCGGTGAGCGCCAGCGCCGCGCGCTCGGCGTCCGTGAACCAGGGAGCCTCGCGCCACGCCGCCAGCGTGAACATGCGCTCGTCGGTCTCGCCCGCCTTCTTGGCGTGACGCGCGTGACCGTCGAGACACACGGCGCAGCCGTTGATCTGGCTCGCGCGCAGGTGCACGAGGTTGAGCAGCTTCTCGGGCAGCCCATTTTTCGCGACGGCGGCCAGCTCCATCGCCGGCTTCATCGCGTCCGGGAGCAGCAGCGCGGGATTCTTCAGTCGTGCTTGCATGGCAGATCTCCTTGTCACATCGGGCGTGGTTGCTACGTCAGTGCTATGACGAACGACGAACCGAGGATGTGACCGTGCAGGAACACGACCGATTGGCCTCGCAGTTCGAACGGGAGCGAGCGCGCCTGCGCGCGGTCGCCTACCGCATGCTCGGCTCGCACGCAGAAGCCGACGACGCGGTCCAGGAGGCGTGGCTGCGCCTCGGCCGCGCCGAGCCGGGCAGCATCGAGAACCTCGGCGGCTGGCTGACGACGGTGGTGGCGCGCGTCTGTCTCGACGTCCTGCGCTCACGCAAAATGCGACGCGAGGAGCCGCTCGACGTCCGGGTGCCAGACCCGGTCGTGACCCGCGACGACGGGACCCAGCCCGAGCACGAGGCGCTGCTCGCCGACTCGGTGGGCCTGGCCCTGCTCGTGGTCCTCGACACGCTTGGCCCGGCCGAGCGGCTGGCCTTCGTGTTGCACGACATGTTCGGCGTGTCCTTCGAGGAGATCGCGCCCATCGTCGACCGCACGCCGACGGCGGCGCGGCAGCTGGCGAGTCGCGCACGGCGGCGCGTGCAGGGCGCGGCGACGCCCGACGCCGATCGCGCGCGCCAGGAGGAGGTGGCGAGCGCCTTTTTCGCCGCCGCTCGTGGCGGGGACTT
>DASXOU010000129.1:0-9176 GCA_036494045.1 Polyangia bacterium
CGGCTATGTATCGCCGGCTCTATTTTCGAGGAGACCTCACGTGGCGAACGTTGCATCGGCAGAAAAGCGCAATCGGCAGCGAATCAAGCGGCGCGCGCGCAATCAGTTTCACCTCTCCACCATGCGTACGCACGTCAAGCGCGTGCGCGCGGCGATCGAATCCAAGGACGGCAAGGTCGCCGAGCTTCTGCAGGCGGCGGTGGGGGTCATCGACAAGGCGGCCCAGAAGGGCGTCCTCGACAAGAAGGCCGCCGCGCGCAAGATCTCGCGCCTCACCAAGTCGCTCAACCGCGCCAGCGCCTAGACCTCTTCGTGGTCTCGCCAGCTCGTCTGGCCTTCACTGCGATCTATCTATTGTTGTGGCCGGTGGTGCTCGTCGCCATCGGCGGCGATTGGCGCTGGCCGGCGGGCTGGGCGTTCGGCGCCTGGTTCGTCGTCATGTCGCTGCACGTGATCCTCTGGCTGCGACGGCACGATCCGGCGCTGCTCGAGGAGCGCTATCGGCGGCCCGGCTCGGGCGGGCAGAGCGCGCACGATCGACGGCTCGTCTACGTGCTGTTCCCCGCGTTCCTCGGTTGGTTCGTGATGATGCCGCTCGACCGGCGGTTCGGCTGGACGGCGCCGTTGGCGCGCGCGATCACCGTCGCTGCCGCGGTCGCCGGCGGCGCGCTGCTCCTCGGCGCGTGGTTCTTCCTGTTTCGCGCGTTCAAGGACAACTCGTTCGCCTCGCCGCTGGTGCGCATTCAGCGCGAGCGCGGGCAGCACGTGGTGTCGACGGGCGTGTACGCCGTCGTTCGCCATCCGATGTATCTCGGCGCCACGCTCATGTTCGTCGGCGCGCCGCTTCTGACCGGCGCAGCGACGGCGTTGCTGGCGATGCTGGCGCTCGTCGCCATCCTCGCCGTGCGCATCGGCGACGAGGAGGCGTTGCTCGTCAAGGAGCTCGAGGGCTACGCGGAGTATCGCCGCCGCGTGCGCTGGCGCCTCGTGCCGTATCTCTGGTGAGCTCGAGGATCAAGGTCTCGAGCGTGCGCGCGTCGTCGAGCCGCGAGGACTTGAGGTTCTTGTCGGCGAGGTAGAGCGCGGCGTGCATGCGCTTGGCGCGCGCCGGATCGAGCGTGCGCGCCTGCTTGATGATGTCGTCGGCGAAGAACGGCGGGATGCCGAGCGCGCCGGCGATCTCGAACTTGTCGCGCGTGCGCTGCAACAGCTCGCTCGTGATCCATAGCTGGCGCAGGTGGCGCGCCAGCATCGCGACGATGCGCACGCCCGATTCGCGCGCGCCCAACATCGACGAGAGCACCGCCAGCGCGCGCGCGCGATCGCCGGCGCCGACAGCGTTGGCCAGCTCGAAGACGCTGCGCTGGCGCGTGGTCGCGACCACCTTCTCGACGTCCTCGGCGCTCACTTCTTTGCGATCGCCGATGAAGATCGCGAGGCGCTCGACGGCGTCGGCGAGCTGGCCGAGCTCGGCGCCGATCTCGTCGACCATCATGGTCACCGCGTCGGGCGCGATGGTGACGCCGCGCGCGCGCGCCTCGCCGCGTACGAAGTCGGGCAGCTGGCGCTCGTAGAGCGGGTCGAGCTTGACGAGGGTACCGTGCTTCTTGAAGGCCGAGAAGAACTTGAGCCGCTGATCGGCCTTCTCGGCGACGAAGACCATGCAGGTCTCGGGCGCCGGATCGCTCACGTACGACGAGAGGCCGGCCAGCTCGTCCGCCTTCATCTCGTCGGCGTCGCGCACCAGGATCAAGCGGCGGCGCGCCATCATCGGCAGCGTGCGCGCGGCCTGCGCGATGCGCGCGGCGCCGGCGTCCTTGCCGTAGAAGAGCTCGTAGTTGAAATCTTTGGTGCGCGGATCGAGGACGCGGGCGCGCAAGAGATCGACGGCCCGGTCGAGGAGGTAGCGCTCTTTGCCGTAGAGGAAGTACAGAGGGCCCGGCTCGCCCTCGCGCAAGGGAGCGAGTGGATCGCTGCCGCCGGCTCGTGCCATCGGCGGCCACCGTAGCACGCTCGCCTTATCTTTGCCGGGGCCATGCAGGCGGGCATGCACGCGGCCATACAAGCGATAGAGGGCGCGTTTCACGAGGCGCATCTTCAGGCGCGGCCGATCCGCGATCTCGGGCTCGCCATCGCCGGCACGCGGCTCGAGCCGCTCGTCGAGGAGTTCCGCGGCGAGCTGCGCGCGCGTGGCCTCGTGCGCGTGACTCCGCGCTTCTACTTGTCGACGGAATGGGGCGTGTCGTTCGGCACCGTCGCCATCGCGATTCCGTTTTATCTGGCGCGGCCCGAGCTCGCCGAGCTGCACGCGGCGCGCACCGGCATGGTCGAGGGCTTCGACGCGGCCGAGCTCCTGCGCTACCTGCGCCACGAGATGGGGCACGTCGTCAATTACGCGTATCGGCTCTACGAGCGGCGCGAGTGGGTGCAGACGTTCGGCGCCATCACGCAGCCGTACGTCGAGGAATATCGGCCGCAGCCGTTCTCGCGGCGCTTCGTGCGCCACCTGCCCGGCTGGTACGCGCAGAAGCATCCCGACGAGGATTGGGCGGAGACGTTCGCGGTGTGGATGACGCCGAAGCTCGACTGGCGCGTCGAATATGCCGATCGTCCGACGGCGCTCGGTAAGCTCATCTTGTGCGACAAGCTGGTCGGCGAGGTGGGCGGCGCGGCGCCGCTCGTCACCGACGACGCGCCCGACGAGGACGTGGCCTCGCTCGGGATCTCGCTCGACGACTTCTATCGCGGCTGGGATTCGCGCGCGCCCGAGGTGCCGCCCGGCCTCGACGGCTCGCTGCGAGCCGTGTTCGCGCCCACGACGGCGACGGTGACGGCGCGGCGGGCTGCGACGGCGCTCCTCAAGCGACTCGAGCCGACGCTGTGCACCGAGGTGTTTCGTTGGACCGGGCACTTTCCCGAGCGCACGCGGCCGCTCGTCCGCCAGCTCGCCGAGCGCGCGGCGGCGATGGCGCTCGAATACGCGGCCGCGGATGAGCCGCGCGCGATCGTGGCGCTGACGGCGCTGGTGACCGCGCTCGCCATGAACCACGTGCACCACGGCAGCTACCTGCCGTGAGCCCGTGCGCCCGCGATCGTGGGCTACTTGCCGGCGGGCGGCGGCGGCGCGGGCGGCATCGCGAACTGCTTCTCGTCGACCGGCGCGTTGTTCTTGATCTCCGTATACGTCTGCGTGAACTCGTGGCCGCCGCGGCGCTCGCGATCGATGAACGGCAGCTTCACGCCGTCGACGGTGCGATAGTCCTCGTAATCGGTCTGGTGCGGCAGATCGCCGACCGGCGTGGGCGCGAGGCTGAGCACGCGCGCGAGCAGGCCCGTCGCCGCGTCGAAGTACAGGCGCACCTGCAGGTCGCCCTCTTTGCCTGCGAGCACGTGCGCGTTGCCCTTCGGCAGCGGCTCGTCGGCGACCACCTTGAGCCCTTCGATGAGCTTCGGCATCGTCACCGGCGGCGCCAGCTGCGCCTCGCGGCGCGTCTCGACGGCGTCGTCGCCTTCGATCGGCATGACCATCGGGCCAAAGCTGCGCCAGCCGAGCTTGCCGGTCCACGTGTTGACGATCGGGCCGCGCGGACCGGTCGCCGTCACCTTCCAATGATCGGGCGCCGACTGCACGACCTCGAGCGGCTGCGCCTGGGGCCCGAAGCCGGCGAGCGTTCCCTTGCTCACGCGCGTCTTGATCTTGCTCCACGCCGCCGCGCCGCCCGACGCTTGCAGCCACTTGTCGAGGATCTGCTTGGTGGTCAGCGCCGGCGGCTTGGCTTCGCCTTCGTGCTTTTCCGGCTTCGCCGCCAGCTCCATCGGCGGCAGCGAGCGCGGCTCGACGTGGCCGTTGTGGCACGTGGCGCAGGTGACCACCATGTCGCCGCCGAAGAAGTCGTGATTGATCTTCTGCATCATCGTGATCATCTTCCGCGCGGTGCGCTTGGCCTGCTTGTCGTCCTTCTCCATCGGCCACGGCCCTTGCGGCGGGCCTTGCACGTGGCAGTGCGCGCAGCCGACGCCGAGCGCCGCCGCCATCACGTCCATCGCCGGATCGAGCTGCGCCGCCGGCATGCCCTTGAGCACCTGGATGTTCTTGAACTGCTGCTCGGCCGTCTTCGTTTCAGTCGCGACGGCACCGCCGGCAACGAGAGAACCGCCGGCTGCGACGAGCACTGCGAGCGCGAAGGATTTTGACATGCCTCCGCATACCAAAAGCGGATCGCTTCAGGAAGTGAAAACCGGCGCGCCGATGGTCGGCTGCGCGCGCCGGCCAAAGCGCTCGACGGCGAGCGCGGCGATCCGGTTCACCAGCGTCGTGTAGTCGATGCCGGCGGCGCGCGCGGCCAGCGCCAGCTCGCTCTTCTGCTCGAGGTAGCAGCTGGCGTTGACCTCGATGACGAAGGCCTCGCCCGCGTCGGTGAGCCGCAGATCGACGCGGCCGTAGTCGCGCACGCCGAGCGTGCGATAGGCGTCGAGCGCCGCGGTCGTGACCCGCGCGCGCACGGCGTCGGGCAACCTGGCGACGACCGGGCGCGTGCCGCGATATTCGGCGGAGCCGACCTCGAATTTGGCGCGCCGGCCGAGGAGGTGCGGCGCGCCGGCCGGCAGGCCCGAGAAGTCGATCTCGATGATAGGCAGCGCGCGTGGCGCGTCGTTGCCGACGATGGCGACGTAGAGCTCGCGGCCGTCGACGTACTCCTCGGCGATGGCGTCGTCGTTGACCTCGTCGTGGATCTCGCGCACGCGCCGCGCTAGCGCCGCCGCGTCGTCGACGAGCGAGCGCGACTCGTCGACGCCGATGGAGGCGTCGCCGCGCAGCGGCTTGACGATGAGCGGCGGCATGAGGCCGTCGAAGCCGACCGGCGCACCCGGCTCGAACACGGCGAAGCGTGGCGTGGCGACGCCGTCGAACGACAAGAGCTTCTTGGCCAGCGCCTTGTTCTGACAGAGCGCCAGCTCGCCCGGGCCGCTGCCGGTGAACGGCACGCCCACGAGCTCGAGCAGGCCCGCCACGGCCACGTCGCCGATGAGGACGTCGTCGAACATCTCCATCAAGTTGAAGACGAGCTCGGGCGCGGTCACGGCGATGCCGTCGACCAGTCGGTGCACGTCGCCATGCACGCCCACGATCGAGACGAGGTGGCCGCCGCGCTCGAGCGCCGTCGCCACCTGGTCGACGACGACGTCGTGGGTGGTGGCCCGCTCGCTCTCCAGCCAGGTCAGGACGGTGACGCGCACGTCGACGATCCCTTCACGATCCGCGCCATTTCCATTAGGCTCGCCGCATGCTGCTCACCTCGGACGCCGCGCTCGTCGACGGCGTGGTGCACGAACGATTCGCGCTGCGCATCGAGAACGGCGCCATCGTGGCCGCGGGCGCGCGCGACTCGCTTGCACGCCCGGGCGAGACGGCGATCGATCTCGGCCGGCGCGCGATGCTGCCGGGCACGGTCAACGCGCACAACCACTCGTTCCAATCACTCCTGCGCGGCTTCGGCGACGACCTGCCGTTTCTCGAGTGGCGCGACAAGGCGCTCTATCGCTTCTCGCCGCGCCTCGGCCGCGAGGGCATCTACACCGGCGCGCTGTTCGCGTTCGCCGAGATGGCGCTCCACGGCGTCACCACCGTGTGCGACTTCTTCTACATCAACGACGGCGGCAACGAAAACGCGCGCGCGGTCATCGCCGCGGCGCGCGCGCTCGGCATGCGCATCGTGCTCGCGCGCTGTTTCTACGACTGGGACGGCGCGCCCAAGGCCTATCGCGAATCCGTTGTGCAGGCGCACAATAATTATTTGCAATTGCACAACGAATTCGCCGGCGCGCGCGACGTGCTCGTCTGCCCGGCGCCCCACTCATTGCACGGCGCCTCCCAGGAGATGATCCGCGCCGGCGCCGACGCCGCGCGGCGCACCGGCACGCGCTGGCACATCCACCTCGCCGAAGAGAAGTACCAGGTCGACGACGCGCGCGAAAAATATGGGACCACGCCGCTGCGCGCGATCGAGAAGATGGGCCTGCTCGGCGACGATCTGGTCGCCGTGCATGGCTGCTGGTTCGACGCCGACGAGCGCGCGCTGCTCGCCGAGCGCGGCGCCAAGCTCGCCTACAATCCCAATTCGAACATGTTCCTCGGCGACGGCATCACCGACGTCGTCGATCTGGTTGCACGCGGCGCGCACGTGGCGCTCGGCACCGACGGCGGCTGCTCGAACTCGCGCGTCAGCGTGTTCGACGAGATGCGCGCCTGCGCGCTGTTGCAAAAGGTCGCCAAGACCGACGGCCAGGCCATCGACGCCGAGACCGCGTTCGCGATGGGGACGGCGTGGGGCGGCGAGGTGCTCGGGCTGCCGATCGGCCGGCTCGCGGTCGGGCAGCGCGCCGACGTGGTCTTCGTCGATCTCGACGATCCGTCGCTGTGGCCGTGGATCGACGGCCAGACGCTCGCCAAGAACGTCGTCTACTCGCTGTCGGCGCGCGCCGTCACCGACGTGTTCGTCGAGGGCGAGGCGATCGTGCGCGACCGCGCGCTGGTCAAGGTCGCGCTCGCGGACGTGCAGGAGCGCGTGCGCGCGCTCACCGCCGATTGGCGTCGGGAGTGACGAGCGCGACGACCTCGACGTGCCAGGTCTGCGGCATCATGTCGACGGGCCAGGCGCGCACGGTCGGGTAGCCGTGGCGTGACAGCGTCGCCAGATCGCGCGCCAGCGTCATCGGATCGCACGAGACGTAGATGATGCGCGCGGGCGCCAGCGTCGGCAGCATGGCCACGAGATCGGCGGCGCCGGCGCGCGGCGGATCGAGGACGACGACGTCGAACCGCTGTCCCGCGCGCACCGCGCGCTCGACGGCGCGCACCGCCGGCTCGCTCGATGCCAACCACGACGGGTGCGCGCGCAGCCGCTCGGAAAGGCGCGCGGCGGCCGCGCCATCGCCTTCGACGGCGAGGCCGCCCGCGGCGACGGCGGCCAGATCGCGCGTGAAGTTGCCGTCGCCGGCGAAGAGCTCGAGCACGCCGAGGCCGTCGGCGCGCGCCGCTTGCTGCACGAGCTGCCGCAGGGTCTCGTTCTGCGCTGCGTTCGCCTGCGCAAAGCCGGCGGCGGGCGCGCGCGGATCGTCGACGGTGACGCGCACGATCCCGGCTTGCCCGACGAGCGCGCGCGCCGCGGCGGCGAGCCCGGCGCGATCGGCGCCGGCGGCGGCAGCGAACGCCAGCTCGACGCCACCGTCGGCGACGAGGCCGGCGATGGCACCCTCCTCGCCGACGAGCGCGCCGCACGCGCGCCGCGCCGCCTGCATCGCCGCGTCGAGCGCGGGATCGAGCGCGAGGCAGCGCTCGACGTCGACGATCTCGTGCGAGCGCCGACCGGCGAAGCCGACCGCGGGGATCCCGCCCGAGGCGCGCGCGGTCATGCGCGCGCGCGTGCGGTAACCGAGCGGCGCCGGCGCGGCGACGAGCGGCTCCACGCGCGCGCCGAGCTTACCGAGCGCGCGCTCCACGATCGCCTGCTTGGCCGCGCGCTGCGCCTCGTCGCTGACGTGCTGCCACGGACAGCCGCCGCAGCGCTCGACGATCGGACAGGGCGGCGTCACCCGCGCCGCGCCGGCCGCGACTACGCGCACGAGCTCGGCGCGCACGAAGCTGCGTTTGTCGTCGACGACGCGCGCGACCACGCGATCGCCGGGCGCGCCGCCGGCGACGAACACCACGCGCCCGTCGTCGCCGCGTCCGACCGCCTCGCCGCCGAACGCCAGCGACTCGAGCACGAGCTCGAGCTCCACGCCGCTCATCGCCGCACGCGCTAGTAGGCCTGCGCGGCCTTGCCCTGGCGCACGACGAAGTCGAACATTCCCGTGATCGCGCCGGCCGCCGCCGGATCGGTCGGCACGCCGCCGATCCCACCGAGCGCGATCGCGCGCTGGTCGACGACGTCGAACGAAAACGTCGCCGTCAGCCGATCGCCGAACTGGATGCCGTCGACGGCGGTGGCGCCGCCGAAGCTCTGCCACGTCATGGTGCCGACGAGCGCCGGCTCGACCTCGGCATCGGGACAGGTGTCGTTGAGCGTCAGCGTCGCGCGCACCGTCGAGGTTCCGTCGATGGCGATGGGCGTATTGAGCGCGGCCGCGACCTGCGCGTCGTCGGCGACAGTGATGTACAGGATGTCGGCTTCGTTCTGCTGCTGCCCCGACGCCTGCACGCTCAGCGACACCTTGTTGATCGGATGCAGCGGCTGCGACGACGCCAGCGCGTTGATCGGATCGGCCACGAAGAAAGTCGGCTTCATGTCGTAGTCGGCCGGCGCCGCCAACGATCCGTAGTCGTAGTCGTGCGTGCAGCCGCGCAGAAACAGCGTGCCGGTCAGCGCGCCCGAGCCGTTGCCGATGCCGCAACCGGCAGCGGCAAGAAGGCAGATCGCGAACAGGCAGCGCATCCCCATCATTATAGGACGCGTCGCGTTGACTTTGAAGGGCCGCCGTTCAACCATACCCGCGGAATGGACAAGACCTTCAGCGACGCGCGCGCCGCGCTGCACGATCTCCGCGACGGCGCCACCCTCCTCGCCGGCGGCTTCGGCCTCAGCGGCAATCCGGAAAACTGCATCCGCGCCATCCGCGAGCTCGGCACGAAGAACCTCACGATCGTGTCGAACAACTGCGGCACCACCGACAAGGGCCTCGGGATCCTCCTCGCCAACGGCCAGGTCAAGCGGATGATCTCGTCGTACGTCGGCGAGAACAAGGTGTTCGAGCGGCTGTTCCTCGACGGGAAATTGGAGGTCGAGCTCTGCCCGCAAGGCACGCTCGCCGAGCGGCTGCGCGCCGGCGGCGCCGGCATCCCCGCGTTCTACACGCCCACCGGCTACGGCACCAAGCGCGCCGAAGGCAAGGAGACGCGCGTGTGGAACGGCCGCCCCTGCGTGCTCGAAGAGGCGATCATCGGCGACTTCGCCATCGTCAAGGCGTGGCGCGGCGACCGCTGGGGCAACCTCGTCTATCGCAAGGCGTCGCGCAACTTCAACCCGATGTGCGCGACCGCCGGGCGCGTCACCATCGCCGAGGTCGAAGAGCTCGTCGACGTCGGGCAGCTCGATCCCGATCAGATCCACACGCCCGGCATCTACGTGCAGCGCATCTTCGCCGGCACGAGCTACGAGAAGCCGATCGAACAACGG
>DASXOU010000130.1:0-7856 GCA_036494045.1 Polyangia bacterium
CAAGCGGCACGGCGCGCGGTCCTCGAGCGCGGCGACGCGGCGGGCGGCGCTGAACGGCTCGAGCGCGCGCTCGCGGCCGCCGGCTTCGATCCGGCGCAGTTCGCGGGCTTTCTGCAGCAGCTGCGCGAGGGCGCGCCGCCGCTCACGCTCGACGATCCGGCCGCGCGCGAGCTCGGCTTTCTCGTGCGCGCGCACGTCCACGACGACGCGCGCGGGCGCAGCGTGGCCACCTACGTCTATCCCGCCGCCGGCGCCGACGCGCGCGTGATCGCGGCGCTGCGCGCGTTCGCCGCCGGTCCGGTCGGCGGCGTCGTCACCGGCGCGCCGGTGCTCGAGGGCACGCTGCTCGCGCTCTTGTCGCGCGACACCGTGCGCGTGTCGGCGGCGAGCGCGCTCGCCGTCGCGCTCCTGCTCGCGCTCTATTACCGTCGCTGGCGGCCGTGGCTGGCGGTGATGCTGCCGCTGACGCTGGCGTGGGTGCTGTTCGCCGCCGCGCTCGGCGCGCTCGATCTGCCGCTCAACTTGTACAACCTCCTCGCCGTGCCGCTGGTCATCGGCTACGGCATCGACGACCACATCTTTCTCGTGCACCGCTACGAAGCGGAGCCGACGCGCGGCGCCGGCCACGTGCTGTCGACCACCGGCCGCGCCATCGTGCTCACGTCGCTGTCGACGATGGCGGGTTTCGCCGGGCTCGCGGTGGCGCGCTTCGACGGGCTGCGCCTGCTCGGCCTCTCGGGCGCGCTCGCCGTGCTCTTGTGCCTGCTCGCCGCGTTCGCCGTCTTGCCCGCCCTGATGACGCTCCTGATTACGGCGCGACCTCGACGATAGCGTCGGCCGACTGCGTGTCGCGCCAGCGCGCGCGCAGAAGATGGCGCCCCGGCGCCAGCGGCGGCAAGCGCCCGCGGGTGATGAACGCGCCGCGCAGCTCGAGGACACGCGGCGACGGCGCGCACGGCGCCGTCAGCGGCAGCGGGATCTCCGCGCCGTCGATGAGCAGCCGATCTTCGCCGCAGCTCGGCACCGTGATCTCCTCGGCCGAGCGGTTGACGTGCGTGACCTCGAGATCGATCGGCTGCCCGGCGCGCGCGTGCGCCGTCGCCGCCAGCGCCAGATCGACGCGCACATAGGTCGGCACGACGATGGGCGGCGACACCAGCGCGCCGAAGCGCACCGAGATCGTGTGGTGCCGCCCGTCGAGCGCGTCGGACAAGATGGCGTACTCGCCGTGCGCCGGTACCTCGCGCGAATACAGATGCGGCGCGCTGCACGACTTGCCGGTGCCGACGAACGGGCGCGACTTGCCGTCGACGATCAGCTTGTAGAGCGGGCCGGCGCAGGTGTCGCCGACAACGACCGACACGGGATCATCGGTGTCGTTGGCGAGGCGCGCCTGCACGCGCAGCCCGACGATATCGGCGGTGAGCCGTAAATCGGGCATGACAGCGAGGAGGATGAGAAAAACGGTTGGCATTGGCGCGAAGGTGTGGCCAGGATCGAAGCGTATCATGTGGCGTGCGGCGGCAATCCTGGCGCTCTTCGGTTTCGGCGCGGCGGCGGCCGGCTGCGGCGGCAGCAACGGCAGCGGCACCGGCGGCAACTCGGCGCACGAGGGCGTCCTGTGGATCTCGTGGACGGTGAACGGCCAGGCCGTGTCCGACACCAGCTGCGCCGCCGTCGATCACTTGACGCTGACGATGCAAACCTCGGCGGGCGACCTCGAGATCGAGCCCATCCCGTGCCTGCGCGGCCTCGGCTGGGAGTACGACGGGCTGCCCGAAGGTTTCGACGTCGTCATCCTCGACGCGTTCAACCTGCAGAACGAAAACACGCTCGAAGGCGTCGCCGACGTGACCGTCACCGGCGATAAGCCCGCGACGCCGGCGCCGCTCGCGCTGCAGCCGCTGTAGCGCGCTCAGCGGCCCAGCAGATCGATCTTCTCGATCAGCTGCCGGCGCAGCTCGACCGACAGCGGCCGCGCGCCCAGCCACACGTTCCACAGCGCGCGCTGCAGCTTGGGGCTCTGCGGCCCGTCCTTGCGATCGTCCTTGCCCGCGCCGGTGGCGAGCTCGATCTCGCCGTTGTCGCGCGTCGTCAGCACCCACTCGTCGCCCGCTTCGGCGTCGACGGCGAAGAGCGCGGCCGCCGCGTCTGCGCCCTTGACCTCCTCGAGCGCGCTCTTGACGTCGTCGCGCATCGTCGCCGCCGGCACCGCCTTGGCGAAGCGAAACAGCGCCACCTTGGTGAAGCGCCCCCAGACGAGAAACCCGGGCGCGTGATCGCCGCGCACCAGGCGCGCCTTGTCGCGTCCGCCGGCGCGCATCGCCAGCGCCGGAAACGCGCGCCGCCCATCCTCCTCGTCGATCCACATCTGCATGTCGTAGAGCTTGACGCCGTCCTTGACGCGCGCGCCCTGCCCGACGAGCACCAGCGGCCGGCCGTCGACGACGAGGGCGCCCTTGGCATTGACGCGCGGCACCGCCTTCGGCTCGGCCGCCTTCGACTCCGACGGCGCCGCTTCCGCCGCCGGCTTCTCGGGCGCCGCTTCCGCCGGCGCGGGCGGCGCGGCCGGCGCCTCGGCGACCGGCGCCGGCGCCTCCGTCTTCGCCGCCGGCTTCTGTGACGCGCAGCCGCCGACGGAGAGCCCGCCGGCCACGAGGACACCGAGCCACGTTTTCATCTTGCGGTCACCGTCGGGCCGCATATCATCCGGCGAATGTTGTGGTTCTGGTGGAGCCTTCCGGTCGCGTTCTGGTTTTTCATGTTCGGCGTATTCCTCGTCATCAGCGCCGTTCGTGGCGTGCCGCGCACCGCGCGCATCGATCGCATCGCCCGTTCGCCCTATCTTCCGCGCATCGTCATGGAGTTCGGCTACTGGATGATAGACGCGCCGGCCAACGCCTTCGTTCGCCTCGGCATCACGCCCAACGCCATCACCACCCTCTCGCTCCTCTTTACCATCAGCGCCGCCGTTTTTTACGGCGCGGGCCTCTTCTTCGAGGGGGCCTGGGCGCTCATCTTCGGCTTCCTCTGCGATGCCTGGGACGGCATCGTCGCGCGCAAGACCAACACCTCCTCGGAGGCGGGCGAATTTTTCGACGCCACCGTCGATCGCTACAACGATCTCTTCGCCTTTTTGGGCCTCATGTACTACTACCGCAACGATCCGCTGCCGCTCGCCTTCGCCGCGCTCGCGCTCGTCGGCTCGACGCTGACCTCGTACACGCGCGCCAAGGGCGAATCGGTCGGCATCGATCCCAACGTCGGCTGGATGCAGCGTCACGAGCGCGGCGTCTACCTCGGCCTCGGCACCGCGGTCGCGCCGGTGGTCGCACACTTCACCGAGCGCGGCGGCGAGCGGCCGCACTTCTACGTCGTGGTCGCCGTGCTGGCGCTCATCGCCTTCACCGCCAACGTCACCGCCGTTTGGCGCGCGCGCTTCGTGCTCGCCGGCCTGCACAAGAGGGCCGCGCAGTGACCCGACAGTTCGCCAAGGTCGGAACGCCGCTGCCGGGGCCGAAGTCGCGCGCCATCACCGCGCGCGAAGCGCCCTATCTCGCGCCCGGCATCCAGCAGATTTCCCAGCTCGCCGGCCTCGCGCTCGAAGGCGGCCACGGCGCCGTCGCCGTCGACGCCGACGGCAATCGCTTCCTCGACTTCAACGCCGGCATCGGCGTGGCGTCGATCGGCCACGGCCATCCCGCGCTCGCCGAGGCGCTGCACGCGCAGGCGCTCAAGATCACCTCGGGCAGCTACGCCTCCGAGGCGCGCGCGTCCCTGCTCGAGCGCATCGCCGCGCAGACCGCGCGCATCGGCTCGGGCAAGCTCGTGCGCACGATGCTCTACTCGGGCGGCGCCGAAGCCGTCGAGTCGGCGCTGCGCCTGGCGCGCGCACACACCAAGAAGCACGAAGCGATCGCCTTTTGGGGCGGCTTTCACGGCAAGACCACCGGCGCGCTCGCGCTCATGGGCTCGGACTTCAAGCACGGGCTCGGTCCGCTGCCGCCGGGAAATTATCTGTCGCCGTGGGGCGATCTCGAGATGCTCGAGCGCACCATCAAGCTGTCGACGACGGGTAAGCTCGCCGCCATCATCGCCGAGCCGATCCAGGGCACCGCCGGCAACATCCTGCCGCCGCCCGGCTTCCTCGCCGGCGTGCGCGCGCTCGCGCACGAGCACGGCGCGCTCTTCATCGCCGACGAGATGATCACCGGCTGGGGGCGCACCGGCCGCATGTTCGCGCAAGAGACCTACGACGTCGAAGCCGACATCATGACCTTCGGCAAGGGCGTGGCCGCCGGATTTCCCGTCGCCGGCGTGGTCACGCGCGACGACATCGTCGCCGACGCCGATCCGTGGACCCGTCCATCATTTTCCTCGTCGTCGTACGGCGGCTCGCCGCTGGCCGCCGCCGCTTGCGACGCGGTCACGCGCGTCGTCGTCGAGGAAAAGCTCGAGCAACATGCGGCGCGCGTCGGCGAGATCCTCCTCGGCGAGTTGCAGCGGCTGCGTCGATTCCCCTTCGTCGGCGAGGTGCGCGGGCAGGGCCTTTTGTGCGCGATCGATCTCGTCGATCCCAAGACGCGCGCGCCGCTGGCCAAGCCCGCGTGCACGACGCTGTTCCGCCTGTGCCTCGAGCGCGGCCTCCTCACGATGGCCTATTCGCCGCGCGTGCGCATCAATCCGCCGCTCGTCATCAGCGAGGCCGAGACGCGCGAAGGCGTCGACATCCTCGAAGACGCGATGTCCGCGTTGCGCGTATGAGCGAAGCCGAGCGCGCGCCGTCGCACGCGCGCACGCTCTCGCGCGCGACGATCGCGTCGGTGGTCGCCACTGCGACGGAGATCGGCCTTCTGTGGCTGCTGGTGCATCCCCTGCGCGTGCCGCGCTGGGTCGCCTTCTGGGTCGTGCAGTTCTACTGCAACGCGGCCACGTTCCTGCTCTACAAGTACTGGGCGTTCGACGCCGCCGAGCTCGGCAAGCTGCGCACGCAGTACGTAAAGCAGCTCGTGATCTTCGGCGGCAGCCTCGCGCTCAACACCGCGATCCCGTCGCTTCTGACCTATCGCTTGCATATCGAGCCGGTGCTCGCGTTCATCGCCTCGCAGGTGTTCGTGTACCTGACGTGGAACTATCCGGGGAATCGTTACTTCGTCTTTCGACGAGAAACGGGGGGAACATGAAACGACTGACCTTGATCTTGGGTTTGGTTGTCGGCTGCGCGCACGATCAAGCAGCGACGACGACGACGACGCCGCCGCCGCCGGCGGCCGAGGCGAAGGCCGAGCCGCAGCCCGTCGCTGCGCACGATCACGGCGGCGCCGCGCCGGCGCAGAGCGCCAAGCTCTACGACAATCTCGGCAACTACCACCGCGCGATCACGACGAGCGTGCCCGAAGCGCAGCGCTGGTTCGATCAGGGCCTGCGTCTGACCTACGCCTTCAACCACGAGGAAGCGGGCCGCTCGTTCGAAGCGGCCGCGGCGCGCGATCCGCACTGCGTCGCCTGCTGGTGGGGCGCTGCGCTGGTCTTGGGCCCGAATTACAACCAGCCCGCCGGCGCCGAGCGCAGCAAGAAGGCGATGGGCTTTCTCGCCAGAGCGAAAGCGGCGACGGCAGCGTCGCCCGCCACGACTCCGTTGGAGCGCGCGCTCGTCGCCGCGTTGGCCAAGCGCTACGCCGATCCGCCGCCCGCCGCCGGCGACGACAAGGCGCAGAGCGCGCTCGACGAAGCCTACGCCAACGCCATGCGCGACGTGGCCAAGCAGTTTCCCGCCGACGACGACGTGCAGGTGCTGTTCGCCGAGTCGATGATGGATCTGCGCCCCTGGCGCTTGTGGGAGCCCGACGGCAAGCCGGCGCCCGGCACCGACGAGATCACCGGAACGCTCGAGCGCGTGCTCGCACGATCGCCGCAGCATCCGGGCGCCAACCACTATTACATCCACGCCGTCGAAGCGTCGCCGCATCCCGAGCGCGCGCTGGCCTCGGCCGATCGCGTGGGCGCGATGATGCCCGGCGCCGGACATCTCGTGCACATGCCGTCGCACGTCTACGAGCGCGTCGGCCGCTACAACGACGCCGCCGAGGCCAATCGCCGCGCCATCGCCGCCGACAAGAAGTACACGGGCAGCATCGGCGATCCGGGCTACTACGCGATGTACGTCGCGCACAACTTCCAGTTTCTGTGGGCGGCGGCGCTGATGGCCGGGCGCGGCGACGAGTCGGTGGCGGCGGCGCGCGACATGCTGAAGATCGTGCCGGCCGAGATGTGGAAGCAGATGCCGGAGCTGTCGTACTCGATCGCGACGCCGGCCTTGTCGCTGGTGCGTTTCGGGCGTTGGAAGGAAGTCCTCGACGAGCCGACGCCGCCGGCGGAGCTGCCGATCCCGACGATCCTCTATCACTACACGCGGGCGCGCGCGCTGGCGGCGCTCGGCAAGCTCGACGACGCCGAGGCCGAAGCGGCGGCGGCGGAGAAGGTGGCGGCGACGCTCGCGAAGGGATCGATGGCGGGCTTCGCGCCCGCGAACGCGTACGTGGGCGTCGCGATCGATCTGGCGCGCGGGGATCTCGCGTGCCGGCGCGGCAAGGTCGCCGACGGCCTCGGGCGGCTGAAGAAGGCGGTCGCCGCGCACGACGAATTCCCCTACGCCGAGCCGCCCGATTGGTACTACCCGCCGCGGCAGACGCTGGCGGCGTGGCTCTTGCGCACCAAGAAGCCGGGCGAAGCGCAGAGGGTTCTCGAGGAGGATCTGAAGAAGAACCCCGACAACGGCTGGGCGCTGAGCGGGCTGCGCGAGGCGTTGCGCGCGCAGAGGAAGCCGACGGTTGGCGTCGAGGCGCGCCTGCGGAAGGCGTGGAACGCGGCAGACGCGAAGCTCTCGTCGTCCGACTTTTAGGAGCGGGGCGTCGGGGAGGCAGATCGGACTCTTCGGCGGCCCGAACGTCGGCGGCCACCGCAGACGTTGACGCCCCAACGAGATGGCGACACCGCTGTCGCGCTTCAGCGCGGCAGCCAGGATGTTGAGCGCAATCAGCGACGGTGCGTGACGAGCAACGATCTCCCTCTGTCCTCGGAGGGCTTTGTCACGGCACGGTTGGTTTTCCCCCTCACGCTACGGCCGGCTCACGGCGCAAGTCCCACAAATTCTGCCGGACGCCGGCGGTATCACTGCGCGCCGCCTCCCGTCGTCGTCGTCGCGGGCGTCCCGGGCACCCCGCAGAAGCTGAGCTTCTTCATCGCCGGCGGCGGCGACGTACGCTCCCTTTGCGCCGTCGCCTTGCGGTCGCGGAAGATGCGCCCGAAGCGCGCGCCCGGCTTGTCGAGCAGCGCGAGCACGTTCTTCCACGCCGTCGCGCCCGCGTCGGTCGCCGCCGGCTCGGGCACGAGCGCGATGAGGCCGACCAGATCGTCGACGATCGACGGATCCGCCTTCGGCTTGCCGAGCATCTCGACCGTCGCCGGCACCAGCACCTTGTCGCGCAGCGGCGTGTAGTCGGTGGGGTCGACCTGGCACCACAGAAGCCGCGTGTGCAGCCGCGCCACCGCGTTGCCCGACTGCACGTGCGGGCTCTCGAGTAGCGTCTTGACCGCCGCGTCGTAGTCGCCCTGCGACTCCTGATAGTGCGCGACCATGACCTCGAGGATCTTGCCCTTGCACTCGGCGTCGCACGTCGAGCCCATGATGTACTTCGACATCCACTGCGCGTGCGCATCGTGGAACTCGTCCAGCTTCTTCGCCTCGTCGGTAGTCACGAACTCGCCGGTGCGCGCCGCCGCCAGCACCAGCGACGACACCACGTGCGCGCCCGGCGAGAAGGCCTGGAAGCGCGTGATCTCGTCCCACAGCCGCC
>DASXOU010000131.1:0-4183 GCA_036494045.1 Polyangia bacterium
CCCTTGCGCGCGCCGTGCGTCGAGATGAAGTACTGGAGCACGGAGAGACCCTCACGGAAGTTCGTGGTGATGGGGGTCTCGATGATCTCGCCCGACGGCTTCGCCATGAGGCCGCGCATGCCGGCCAGCTGGCGAATCTGCTGCGCCGAGCCGCGCGCGCCGGAGTCCGCCATGATGTAGATCGGGTTGAACGACGGGCTGCGCCGCTTCTCGCCGGTCTCGTCGTTGACGAGCTCCTCCGAGCCGATCTCGTTCATCATCTCTTCGGCGATCTGCTCAGAGACCTGGGCCCAGATGTCGACGACCTTGTTGTAGCGCTCGCCGTCGGTGATGAGACCCTCGGTGTACTGCTCCTCGATCTCCTGGACGTCCTTCTTGGCCGCCTCGAGCAGCGGCACCTTGCGGGCCGGGATGAGCAGATCGTCGACGCAGATCGAGATGCCCGCGCGCGTCGCGAAGGCGTACCCGAGCGACCGCAGCTTGTCGGCGAGGAGGACGGTCTCCTTCTGGCCGCAGGCGCGGTAGCAGCTGTCGATGAGGTCGCCGAGCTGCTTCTTGCCCATCGTCCGGTTGACGATCTTGAAGGGCAGCTGCTTCGGCACGATCTCGTACATGAGGACGCGGCCGACCGTCGTCGCCACGATGGAACGTTCACCGTTCTCGCCGTAGGTGCGGACTCGGATGGCGGCCTGCAGGTCGAGCTCGCCGTGGTCGTACGCCATGCGAACCTCCTCGGGGGAGGAGTACACGCCGTGCATCTTGTTGGCCGGGATCTTCTCCGGCTTGGCCTCGGCGCCTTTGTCGCCTTTGTCGCCCTTCTTCTTCGTGTCCTCGTCGCGGCCGTGCGGGTACTCCCCCTTGGCGAAGATGCGCTCGCGCGTCATGTAGTAGAGCCCGAGCACGATGTCCTGCGACGGCAGGATGATCGGGCGCCCGTTGGCGGGGCTGAGGATGTTGTTGGTCGACATCATCAGCACGCGCGCTTCCATCTGCGCCTCGAGCGACAGCGGAACGTGCACGGCCATCTGATCGCCGTCGAAGTCGGCGTTGAACGCCGCGCAGACGAGCGGGTGGAGCTGGATGGCCTTGCCCTCGATGAGCATGGGCTCGAAGGCCTGGATGCCCAACCGGTGCAATGTCGGCGCACGATTCAGGAGAATCGGGTGCTCCTTGATGACCTCCTCGAGGATGTCCCACACCTCGGGGCGTTCCTTCTCGACGAGCTTCTTGGCGCTCTTGATCGTCGTCACGAGCCCGCGCTCTTCGAGCTTGTTGTAGATGAACGGCTTGAAGAGCTCGAGCGCCATCTTCTTGGGCAGGCCGCACTGGTGCAGCTTGAGCTCGGGGCCCACGACGATGACCGAGCGGCCCGAGTAGTCGACGCGCTTGCCGAGCAGGTTCTGCCTGAAACGACCTTGCTTCCCCTTCAGCATGTCGGACAGCGACTTGAGCGGACGCTTGTTGGGCCCGGTGATCGTCTTGCCACGCCGCCCGTTGTCGAAGAGGGCGTCGACCGCCTCCTGCAGCATGCGCTTCTCGTTCCGGATGATGATCTCCGGCGCGTTGAGCTCCTGCAATCTCTTGAGGCGGTTGTTGCGGTTGATGACGCGCCGGTAGAGGTCGTTGAGGTCCGACGTCGCAAATCGGCCGCCGTCGAGCGGCACGAGCGGGCGCAGGTCGGGCGGGATCACGGGGATCACGTCCAGCATCATCCACTCGGGCTTGTTGCCTGATTCACGGAAGGCGTCGACGACCTTGAGACGCTTCGAGAGCTTCTTGCGCTTGGCCTCGCTCGTCGCCTCACGCATCTCGGCGCGCAGCTGCTCGGACAGGGAGTGGACGTCGATGTACTTCAGGAGGTCGCGGATCGACTCCGCGCCCATTCCGGCCGCGAAGGCCTCGTCGCCGAACTCCTCGACGGCCTTCATGTAGCGCTCCTCGGTCAGGAGCTCGCCGCGCTGGAGCCCCGTCTCCTTGGGGTCCGTCACGACGTACGACTCGCAGTAGAGGATCTTCTCGAGATCCTTGAGCGTGATGTCGAGCAGGTTGCCGATGCGCGACGGCAGCGACTTCAGGAACCAGATGTGCGCGACGGGCGTCGCGAGGTTGATGTGGCCGAGGCGCTCACGACGCACCTTCGACTGGATGACCTCGACGCCGCACTTCTCGCAGACGATCCCGCGGTGCTTCATGCGCTTGTACTTGCCGCAGTTGCACTCGTAGTCCTTCACTGGCCCAAAGATCTTCGCGCAGAACAGACCATCGCGCTCCGGCTTGAAGGTCCGGTAGTTGATGGTCTCGGGCTTCTTCACCTCGCCGTGCGACCACTCGCGGATCTTCTCGGGCGACGCCAGCGAAATGCGGATCGCCGAGAACGACAGCGGATCTTTCGGCTTCTCGAAGAAATTGAAGATGTCTTTCATCTTGCCTCTGTGTTTTTCCGGACCGTTTAGAGTGACTTAACTTTTCTTGAATTCAATAGAGCGATGAAAGACGGCTACTCGCCGCCGAGCTCGCTCGCCGTGGGCGCTGGGGAGGCCGCGGCCTGCGCCGTGGCGCCCGCGCTCACCTTGGCGGCGACCTCGCGCGCCATGAGCTCGAGGGTCGACTCCTGCTTGCGCGGGGCGTTCGGATCCTCGATGAGCTCGACGTTGAGGCAGAGCGACTGCAGCTCTTTGAGAAGCACGTTGAACGACTCCGGCAGGCCGGACTCGAGGACGTGCTCGCCCTTGACGATCGCCTCGTACATGCGCGTGCGCCCGATGACGTCGTCGGACTTCACGGTGAGGAACTCCTGGAGGGCGTAGGCCGACCCGTAGGCCTCCATGGCCCAGACCTCCATCTCTCCCAACCGCTGTCCACCAAACTGCGCCTTGCCGCCCAGCGGCTGCTGGGTGACGAGCGAGTACGGCCCGATCGACCGCGCGTGGATCTTGTCGTCGACCAAGTGGTGGAGCTTGAGCATGTACATGACGCCCACCGTGACGTCGTGGTCGAAGGCCTCGCCGCTCTTCCCGTCGAACAGCGTCTCCTGACCGCTCGTCGGCTTGTTCGCCAGCGTGAGGAGGGCCTTGATGTCGACCTCCTTGGCGCCGTCGAAAACCGGCGTCGCGAGGTGCACGCCCTCGCGCACCGTGCGCGCGAAGCGCAGGAGACCCTTGTCGTCTAGCTCGTCGAGCAGCTTGGTCTGGTGCTCTTCGGTGAAGATTTTCTTGAGCTTCGCGCGCAGGCCGTCGCCGGTCCACTCGCGCTGCACCATCTCGTCGATCTGCTTGCCGAGGTACAGCGCCGCGCCCCCGAGGTGCGTCTCGAGGATCTGGCCGACGTTCATGCGCGACGGCACGCCCAGCGGGTTGAGCACGATCCCGACGGGAGACCCGTCGGCGAGGAACGGCATGTCCTCCTCGGGCAGGACGCGCGATACCACGCCCTTGTTGCCGTGACGGCCGGCCATCTTGTCGCCTACCGACAGCTTGCGCTTGATGGCGACGTAGACCTTGACCATCTTGATGACGCCGGGCGGGAGCTCGTCGCCCTTCGTGAGCTTCGAGATCTTGTCGCGGTAGAGCGCCTCGATGGCTCCGATGTCCTCGGCGAGCTTCGTGGCGAGCTGCTCGAGCGTCTCCTCGGTCTTGCCAGCGCCCTCCTCGACCTGGAGCTCCGACCAGTAGCGCGGCGGGATCTCGTCGAGCGTGGCGTTCTCGATCTTCTGGCTCTTGGCCGACAGGACCTTGCCCTTGTCGTCGACGAGGCGCACGGCCGTCGTCTTGCCGACGAGCAGCTTGCGCATCTTCGCGAAGTACGACTCCGAGACGATCTTCACCTCGTCGCGCTGGTCGGCGAGGAGCTTCTCCTTCTCGGCGTCCTCGATGTCCTTGGCGCGCTCGTCCTTCTCGGTGCCCTTGCGCGAGAAGACCTTGGCGCTGATGACGACGCCCTGCACGCCCGGCGGGACACGCAGCGAGCTGTCACGCACGTCGCCGGCCTTTTCGCCGAAAATCGCGCGCAGCAGCTTCTCCTCGGGGGAGAGCTGCGTCTCGCCCTTGGGCGTGATCTTGCCGACCAGGATGTCCTGCGGCTTGACCTCGGCGCCGATGCGCACGATGCCCGACTCGTCGAGGTCCTTGAGGGCCTCCTCGCCGACGTTCGGGATGTCGCAGGTGATCTCTTCCTTGCCGAGCTT
>DASXOU010000132.1:0-2790 GCA_036494045.1 Polyangia bacterium
CGCGGCGATCAGATCGACGTGACGACAGAACATGCGCATGCGATCGGCGACCGTCGGCTCGGTGACGCGCTCGCCACGCAGACGCTCTTGGATGCCACGGAAGAGCCACGGATTGCCGAGCGCGCCGCGACCGATCATGACGGCGTCGCAGCCCGTCTCTTGCCGCATCCGGAAGTAGTCGTCGATGGTGATGACGTCGCCGTTGCCGACGATCGGCACGTGCGACGGCACCGCGGCGCGCACCTTGCCGATGATGCCGCGATCCGATTTGCCGCTGAAGCCTTGCGTGCGCGTGCGCCCGTGCACGGTGATCATCGCGGCGCCCGCTTCGACCATCGCGCACGCGAACTCGGGCGCGTTCAAATGGCGCTCGTCCCAACCGGCGCGATGCTTCACGGTGACCGGCTTGTCGCCCGGCACGGCGGCGCGCACCGCGCGCACGAGCTCTTGCGCCAGCTCGGGCTCCTTCATTAATGCAGAGCCGCAGGCGCCCGCGACCACGCGCTTGGCCGGGCAGCCCATATTGATGTCCACCAGCGAGGCGCCGATCTCGACCGCCATGTTGGCGGCGCGCGCCAGCGCCTCGACTTGTCGGCCGAAGATCTGCACGCCGAAGCGCCGGCCGTCGAGCGACGGCGTCATCTTGTCGATCGCCTTCTTCGCGCCTTCGACGAGCGCGTGCGCCGAGAGGAACTCGGTGATGGTGATGCCGACGCCGATCTCTTCGATTATCGTGCGAAACGGCAGGTCGGTGACCGCCGCCATCGGCGCGAGCAAAACATCCGGCTCGATGGTCAAGTTCCCGACGCGCATGGGGGATGCTCTATAGCATATCCGCTATGCGGCGGCCGCCGGTGAATCGGCGAAGAGCGCGTCCTCCCACTTGCGTACGGCGTGCAGCATGAGCAGCGCCTGCAGCACCGACAAAAGGCCGTAGCCGTCGACGATGCCGATCATGACGGCCGTGCCGGCGCTGGAAAACGCGTGCGGCACGAACACCAACGAGAACGCGAACACGATGCCGTTGAGCCACAGCGCCCACGCCGCCGCATCGCGCGCGCGCAAGACCGAGCGGCGCGGATCGCGGCGCAAAAGCGAGAGGCCGACGCGATAGATCTTTGCAGAGGTGATGAGCCCGGGGATCGACACCACGCCGACGCCGCCGGCGAGGATCCCGCAGAGGCCCATCGCCAACCCGGGCACGAACATCTGCCCGAACACGAAGCAGCTGAACGCGGTCCAGCGGATGAGCCGCGGCGCTTCGTGCAAGTAGCGCGGCACGTCGCCGGCGGCGCGGTAGATCCCGGCGCTGCCGCGATCGGCGGCGACGCGGCCGGCTTCGACCTCGCGCCAGCGCCAGCGCCAACGGCTCTCGACGAACACGTAGGGCAAGGACGCCGTGAACAGCATCACGAAGGCGACGACCGCGAAGGTGACCAGGCCGTCCATCACGATCAATATTACGTGATTCCGGGCGCGATCAACCCCCGACGTTCGCGTGGTAGAACGCCTACATGCGCGCGCTCGTCGTCGAACACGCGGCCCACGAGCACGCCGGCCTGTTCGGCGAGGCGCTGGTCGCCGGCGGCGCGCGGCTCGAGGTGGTGCGCGACTGGGCGCACGATCCGCTGCCGACGCGCGACGGCGCCGGCTACGATCTGGTGCTCGTGCTCGGTGGGCCGATGTCGGCCAACGAGCCGGCGCTCGACGGCGAAGCGGCGCTCTTGGCAGCATCCGCGCGCGCGGGGCGGCCGACGGTCGGCATCTGCCTCGGCGCGCAGCTCTTGGCGCGCGGCCTCGGCGGGCGCGTCTACCCGGGCAGCGCGCCCGAGCTCGGCATCATGCCGATCGTGCTCACCGACGCGGGGCGCGAGCTGCCGCCGTTCGCGCTCGTCGAGGGTCCGGTGTTTCAGTGGCACTCGGACAGCTTCACGCTGCCGGCGGGCGCGACGCTCTTGGCCTCGTCGCCGCGCTATCGCCAACAGGCGTTCGCCTTCGGGCCGCTCGCGTTCGGCATCCAGTTCCATCCCGAGTGCGATCGCGCGATGCGCGCCGATTGGGCGGCGCGTGGCGCTCGCGAGCTCGCCGGCGCCGGCGTCGACGGCGAAACGTTCGGCGGCGACGACGCGCTCGATGCGCGCGGCCGCGCCTTCGCCCGCGCGCTACTGCAGCAGGTAGGCGTGCGCGTAGAGATGTAGGAACAGGCCCTGGAAGATCGCGAGCGCGACGACGATCGGCATCTGCAGCGACGGGCGCCGCGCCAGCCACGCGCCGATCGGCAGGAACGCCGGCCACACGCTCGCCGTGTAGCGCCCGAGCCCGTACGCGCCGATCGCGAAGAAGAGCACGAGCATCGGCACCGCGAAGGCCGCCAGCGGCCAAAAGCGGCGCTCACGCACCAGGCCAATCGCACCGGCCGCGGGAATGAGCGCGAAGAACGGATACACGACGAGCATGCGCGTCTCGCGCCAGCGAACGAGGGCGCGCACGACGTCGACGCTGCCGTACCAGCCCCACAGCTTGCGCGCGTGCATCCAGGCCAGCGGATCGCCGAAGCGCACCCAGTTGTAGAGCGGCCACAGAAGGCCCACGGCGACGGGAATCAGCAGCGCCGCCCGTGCGCGCCAGCTCGTCCGCTGCTCGCGCTGCGCCTCGGCGAGCCCGAGCCAGCCGATGGCGGCCGGCGCGCGCGCGAGCACGCCGGCAGCAAAGGCGACGCCGGCCCAGCCGTGGCGTCCGCGCAGCGCCAGCCACATCGCGCCGGCGCTGGCCGCGACCATGAGCGCGTCG
>DASXOU010000133.1:0-5463 GCA_036494045.1 Polyangia bacterium
TGACCGACGTGGACTGCTCGGCCACCTGCGGCAACGGCATCCTCGACCCCGCCGAGCAATGCGACAACGCGATCGCCGCCGGCCTGCCCGGCGCCTGCCCGACGTCGTGCCTGCCCAAGAATGGCTGCACCAGCTACATGCTCATCGGCGACGCCAGCGTCTGCACCGCGCGCTGCGTCGCGCAGACGATGACGACCTGCTCGGGCACCCTCGTCAGCGACGGCTGCTGTCCGCCCGGCTGCAACCTCCTCAACGACGGCGACTGTGCCTGACACGCGCGAAGCCGAGACCCGACGCGCCGCCGTCTATCGCGGCGACGGCGGCGGCGGCGATCGCGCGAGCTTGCGCCTGGTCGTCTACGGCCCCGGCAGCTTCAACGCCTATCCGCTGCCGCCCGCCGGCACGCTCACGCTCGGCCGCTCGACCAGCGCCGACGTGCCCATCGACGATCCCGACGTCTCGCGCCAGCACGCGCGCCTGCACGTCGGCGGCACGCTCGAGATCGAGGATCTCGGATCGGCCAACGGCACCAAGTGCCACAGCGTGCCGCTCGCCCCACACGAGCGCCGTCCGATCGCGCCCGGCGACGTGATCGCGCTCGGCACCTGGCTCTGCGTCGTGCAGACCGGCAGCGGCCCGCTGTTCTTGTGGACCGAGAGCGCGTTCGTCGAGCGCGTGCAAAAGGGGCTCGCCGACGCCGCGCGCTCGCAGCGCGAGCTCGTGCTCTTGCATCTCGCCGTCGACGGCGTCGCGGCCGCGCCCGCGGTCGAGGACATCCT
This sequence comes from Polyangia bacterium, assembly GCA_036494045.1. Lineage (GTDB taxonomy): Bacteria > Myxococcota_A > Polyangia > Palsa-1104 > Palsa-1104 > JAQBQH01. The sequence goes on from DASXOU010000133.1 coordinate 780, forward strand.
GCGCGCCACGCTCGGCGCCGCCGACGTCGTCGCCGCGCTCGCGCCCGGGCGCTTCGACATCCTGGCGCCGCGCTTGTCGCCGGCGGCCGCGGCCGAGCTCGGCGATCGGCTCTGCCGTCAGCTGCGCGAGCTCGGCTTCGCGCCGCGGCTCGCCAGCGCCACGCACCCGCAGGATGGCGCGACCGCCGTCGAGCTGGTGCAGCACGCGCGCCGCCAGCTCGGGCCCGACGCCGCCGCCGAGACCGCCGCGCATCCGTCGATGGCGCGGCTCGAGGCGCTGGTGGCGCGCGTGGCGCCGGGCAACATCAACGTGCTGCTCCTCGGCGAGACCGGCGTCGGCAAGGAGGTGCTGGCCGAGCGCATCCACCAGCTCTCGCCGCGCGCGCCCAAGCCGCTGCTCCGGCTGCACTGCGCGGCGCTGAGCGAGAGCCTGCTCGAGAGCGAGCTCTTCGGCCACGAGCGCGGCGCCTTCACCGGCGCGCTCAAGACCAAGCGCGGCCTCCTCGAAACCGCGGACGGCGGCACCATCTTCCTCGACGAAATCGGCGAGCTGCCGCTCTCGATCCAGGTCAAGCTCCTGCGCGTGATCGAGGAGCGCAAGGTGCTACGCGTCGGCGGCTTGACCGCGCAGCCGATCGACGTGCGCTTCATCGCCGCCACCAACCGCAACCTCGACGCCGAGATCCCGCGCGGCACCTTTCGCCAGGATCTCTACTACCGGCTCAACGGCATCTCGCTCGTCATCCCGCCGTTGCGCGAGCGCGCCGGCGAGATCGAGCCGTTGGCGCAGCAGTTCATCCGCCAGGCGAGCGCAGCCGCGGGGCGGGCCGCGCCGCTCTTGTCGCCGGCGGCGGAGGCGCTCCTGCGCGCGCGCGACTGGCCGGGCAACATCCGCGAGCTGCGTAACGTCTGCGAGCGCGCCGTGCTCTTGTGCATCGGCGACGTCATCGAGCCCGAGCATCTGTCGCTGCAGCCCGACGCGCCGCCGCCGTCGCCGCCCGCGCACGAGGTCGCGCTGACGCCCGAGGCGCAACGCCAGCGCGACGAGATCGTCGAAGCGCTCGCGCGCTGCGCCGGAAATCAGAGCCGCGCCGCCAAGCTCCTCGGCATCTCGCGCAAGACGCTGGTCGCCCGCCTGGACGCGTTCGCGCTGCCGCGCCCGCGCAAGCCGTCCGACCCGCGCTGAGCCGGCACGGATCCTGAATCGCTCGCGCGCATGAGAAAAGCGAAACCGATGCGCGGGTTATCCGACACGCAGCTCGTCGCGCTCCTCGAGTCGTTCCCCGAAGGAATTGCGTTTCTCGACGGCGATCGCACGGTGTGGGCCAATCGCCGCGCAAGCGCGCTGATGGCGCTGCGCGCGACCACCAGCAGCGACGACGAAGTGGGCACCGAGCTCGGCGTGCTCGTCGGCCGTCTCGTCGGCGCCATGCCCGCGTTGCGCTGCGAGGAGCTCGCCGGCTGGACCGTGGTCGGCGGCGGCTTCGTCGAGGTCGCGCTGCGTCGCATGTGGTCGTCGCAGGTCGCGGTGCGCCTCGCGCCTTCATCCGACCTCGTCGGCGCCAGCTACGCCGCCGGCGCCGCCGTGCCGCCGACGACATGGCAGCTCATCGTCGCCGAGCAGATGCTCGAGGAGTCCATCGGAGGCATCGTGGTGGCGAACGCCGCCGGCCGCATCGCGTGGATGAACGCGCAAGCCCAGCGCCTGCTCGGCGCCGCCACCCGGCGCGCCGGCGGCGACGCGCAGCGCACCATCGCACGCGCGGCGCGCCACGTCGCGCGCGGCCAGCTCGGCGCGCGGATTCGCATGAACCTCGAGCTGCCGACGCGCATGCTGCGCGCGCTGTTCTGGAACGTGGCGCCCGGGTTGGCAGGAGTGACGCTCGACGGTGACGTTGCGGAGGCCGCGGCCTTCGGGCGCGAGCGGCTGATCGCCTGAACGACGCTAAGCGCCGCTGATCCACTCCAGCATCCGCTGCACGAGGTTCAATCGAATCAGCGCGAACACGGCGAAGAGCAGCATCGAGCTGGCGATGCCGACGCCAAGCAGCCGCATCGAATCCGGCGCCACCGACGGCGATTCCACGAGCGCGGTGACCTCGTCCGGCCGCGGCGCCCGCTCCTCGACGTAGGAGCTCACCCGCGCCACCGGCGGCAGCGGTGTGACGTCGTCGGGATCGACCATCGGCGTGCCGTCGATGATCTGCGGCTGCGGCCGCAGCACGAGGACCTTGGCCAACGGCGTGCTCGTCGGCTGCGCCACGAGCGGCTGCGCCACGAGCGGCTGCGCGACCAGCGGCTTGGCCTCGATCGACTCCCGCGGCTCCGCCGGCACCAGCATCGGCAGGATCGCGTGCGGCTCCGTCTGCGGCGACGCCGGCACCGGCTCGCCGATGATCTCGACCGGCGTCGACGGCACTTCGCCCTCGGCCATCATCTCCGTGCGCACGCGCGAGCGCAGCTCCTCGAGCTCATCCTTGGTCAGCTTGGTCGTCATCGGCAGCGGCCGCTGCTCCTCGGCCACGAACGTGCGCACCAACGTCGGCGCGGTGTCGGCCGCCTCCTCGAGCGCCCGCTTGCGCGCTAGCACGCGGTCGAAGTTTCGCTGCGTGCCGTCGCGCAGCTCGTCGAAGCCGAGCATCATGCCCGCGTCGAGCAGCGGCGCCAGCATGTCATCGGCGCGCGTCCAAATGACGATGCCCGAGCCGCGGAACAGGCACGAGTCGTCGGCGAAACGAAAATCGAAGCTGACCGGCGTCCCCGCGGCCAGCGGCGCGCGCGTGCGCACGAAGATGCCGGCCATGTTGACGTCGGCGTGATACTTGTCGACGAAGGCTTCGACATCGCCGCACTTCAATCGGATCCTCACCATCGGCATCACCAGCGTCATCGGCGTCTCCACGGGCGTTCCTTTCAGCAAGTCGTGTGCCCGTGTCGTTGCGGCGACTCCCGCGCGCCGTCGCCGCGGGCGCTACCCAAGTTGTCACCTCCCGGGGTGACAACTCGTCCCGCGCAGCACGGCGAGCGCCCCCGGCCTCGCGTAGACCCGCTGGCACCGCCGCTGCAGTTATCGCTCCCGTCGGCGACGGCGCCGGCGACTACTTGGGCCTACTTGGAGGGACAACGCATGCAACGGAACCCGGCGACCTCGTTAGATTCGGATCTCGAGCAGGCGTGGACCGACATCGAGCGCACGCTGTCGGCGGTCGCGGCCGCGGACGCGCCGCCGCTCGCGGCGAAGCCTGTAGCGCCAACAAAGCCACGCGAGGTCGCGAGCGAGACGGCACCGGTCGCGCGCAGCCGGCGCGGGTGGAAGCTGGCGGCAGCCACCTTCTTCTTGTTCGTCGCCGTCGCGCTCGCTGCGACGCTGCTGCTCGGCTGTGCGACGACGAGTGACGTGAACGTCACGGTGCCGCCGACGCAAGCCGCGCGCGTGCCGTCGAGCGCAGCCGCGGTCGCCAAGGCGCGCGCCGCCGCCGACGAAGCGGCGCAAGCGTTGGCCGCCGCGCAGGCGGAATGGTCGCGCGCAGTCGAAGCGTCGCGCGCCGCGCACATCGCGCGCGCCGACAGCCCCGAGCTCGCCGCCGTCGGCGAGGCGCAGCGGCGTCACGGCGCAGCGACGGTGGCGTGGCGCGCCGGCGTGACCGAGATGATGCGCTGGCGCTCGGCCGCGGCGCAGGCGTCGGTGCAGCTGGAGATCGCGCTGTTCCTGGCGCGCACCGGCGACGAGATCGATCTCGGCAGCTTTCAGCGCCAGCAAGCGCAGCTGCAGCGCCGTCACGCCGCCGCGATCCACCATGTCGTCGAGCTGCACGCGGGCGTCGATTCCGCCGAGCACGCCCTCGCCGACGCCAAGGAGCGTTACGCCGCCTCGCGCCGCGCCGCCCCCGCGCTGCTCGTCGCCGCCGAACCGGCGCCCGATTCACGCCACTGAAATCAAAAAGGCCAGGATTTCTCCTGGCCCTTCTGAACTTCACTTGCGGGGTGGACGGGACTTGAAAACGATTCGCCGCCCGCATCCAAGCGCACCGATCCGCATCCATCACGCGCCCTCGACGGAGAACCTAACCAGCCATCGCCCGCTGCCGCACTCAACGGGGTTCATCCGCCAGCGGCCTGTAGCAACGTAGCAAGCGACCCGATCGCCCATGCGCTGGCCCAAGCTGCGCAGGCGTGGAACCAGACGCACCATGCCCGGCAGTTGCGCCGCGCCCTGCTTGATATCCTCACCTTGCTCGATTGCTAGCCTAGTCTAGTCTAGTCTAGTGCTGCCGCTGGCCGTCGCGCGCATCCGTCGTCTGTCGCCCGAACGCCGTAGCCACCCTACGCTACGCCACCGACGACGTCGGCGAGAGCTCCTTCATCGACGTGCTATTGAACGACGATCACACCGGCGGTCTGTGCCGGACTGATCATCGCACCGGCGTCGACGGTTGGCGTGGCCATCGCGTTCAGCCGGATGCGGCCTACACCGCCGCCGCCGCCGCCTGCTCCGGCACCGTTTGATCCTGCGGCAGCAGTCGCACCGAGCGCATCGCCGCTACCGCCGTTGTGGCCACCATTGAGCCCCGCTCCGCCGTTCGCCTGGGACGCGGAAGCACTTCCCGGATCGCCGCCCGTCGCCGTCGCACTACCGCCCGCGCCACCTCCGCCACCGTTCGCCGCAAGTATCGCAGCCGCAGTG
>DASXOU010000134.1:0-2928 GCA_036494045.1 Polyangia bacterium
AGACGATCGCGCGTCCGATCTTTTGCGTGAGGATTTGCGACAGTGTCGCCCGCAGCTCGTCCTTCTGCGTCCTCCACTCCACTTTGTCCCCGTCCTCCCTCGGCCCAAAGTGCCAAGCCTGCCGATACGCGGCCATCCAAATCTCCCCCGCCGCGTGATGGCTGTTCACCACGACCTTCGAATCATCCGCCAGCGTCAACGTCAACACGCCCTGCGACAATTCGACCTCGAGGTCATCCGGATCCAGCTCCCCCAGCTTCTGCTCGAGGAACCGCAATTCCGCGTCCGCGATCTCGTCGAAGTGATCCTGCATGCCCATGCGCGGACCGTACACCGATCCGCGCATGGGCCGCTAGACGTCCGTTACTGCGTCTTCAGCCACTCGGTGAGCGCGTGCTTGTCCGACGGGAACAAGAGCGCGCCATAATAGTGGCCCTGGTTCTCGATCACATCGGGACACAGGTTCTGCAGCGGGTTGGCCGGGTTCAAGTTGGCGAACAGCGCCACCGGCGTGCCCGTCGGCAGCGTCAAGCTCAGCCCCAACGCCGAGACGGTGATCGGCGCCGTCGTCTTCTGGATCGAGCCCAAAAGATCGCGCGACAGCGGATTGAGCAGCTCGCCCATCGCCTCTTCGTACGCGGCCACGCGCCCGGCCACGCTCGGATCGCCCGAGTACACGCCGAGCCGGTTGTTGTGGAAGAACGGTGCCGTCGCCCAGACGCCGATGAGCGGCACGTCGCGGTAATAGCCGGGCCCGCCCGTCGGGCGCGCCTTGTACTGATCCGACGAGAACGCGGCCCAGATGTGTCCCGCTTCCCAGTTCGTCGTCTTCGAGCGGCAGCTGTTGGTGCCGATGTCGCCGGCGACATGGATCAGATCGTCCGACAGCACCGCGCCGCCGTGGCACGACGCGCAGTTCTGCTGGAACACCTGCTTGCCACGCGCGAGCAGCGCCCGGTCCGTCGAGATCAGCGCCTTGCCGCCCGGCGCCGCCGCCAGCGACGGCGGCGTCGTCGTCGCCATGAACTTGCACATGTTGGTCACGGCCGCCTGCGCCGCCACGAAGTCGGGGCAGATCTGCGCGCACTCGGCCTGATCGATCGGCGTCTGCGTGCCGCCCGGTCCGTTGGCGAGATGGCCGACCATGCACTCGCCCGCGCACATGCCGATGTTGAAGTAGACGCGCAGCGCCGCCGCCTGGCAGCCGGCATCGTCCTCGCCGCCCTGTCCGGCGCGATGCACGCCCTCGGGCGGATTGATCGGCGCGCCGTTCTCCGTGTCGGCGAAGTACGGCCGCGAGTTGAGATTGAAGAACTGCGTGATGATGCCGGGGTTGTTGATCCCGTCCGACTCGATCGCCGTCGTGTCGACGGTGCCGGGCGCCCAGGTGTGGAAGACCTGATAGCGCGGATCGGACGGCGACAAGTGCGCGCCGAAGATCTGGCCGACCGCGAGGTACTGATTGCCCGTCGTGGCGTTGATGTTCGCCCACGCCGGGTGGTTCGGATCCGCGGGCGGATTCTGCGCGTCGAGGCCGGCGTGGCAGCCCGCGCACGAAACACCGACGAGGATCTTGCCGCTCGCGCGATCGAGGAACTTGCGCACGCCGACGATGCCCGCCGACGCGCCGTTGATGTCGTCGAAGTTGAGCAGGTTCCCGTCGTCGGCGCATTTGTCGAGGTAGCCCGACGAGGCGTCGCCCTGCACGCAGTCGGGATCGTTGACCACGCCGTAGGTGTTGAAGCGCGTGTTGCGATTCGACGTGAGGATGGTGTCGAACCCGAGCGCGAGGTTGAACGGCGGGCCGGGCAGGATCTGCGAGAAGAAGTGCTGCCCGCCGAACGTGGACTTGAACCACGTGTCATGGCCCGCCTGCTCGTCGACGGTCAACGCCGACAAGGTGGTGCCATCGTCGCTGCCGGCCTGTCCGGCACACCCCGCCGCCACCAACATCGTCATCGCCGTCATCAAGCTCAAAGTGCGCATTCCGAGCCTCCTTCCGAGCGAGAAAAGCGAGAGGTCCATCATCGAGAAAACGCCTGCCGACGTGTAGGCGTCAACACGTAAGACGTGTGCCAACTAACACGATCTAATCGTGTCGCGTATTGCACGGCGTTGTGCCGCCAAGTGCGACCGGCGCGCACCGGGGCTCGACGGAACCCGCATCATGCGTTACCGTTTTTCGCTGCCCGTGCGTCGTTACCTGCGCGTTGCGATTCCCCTGTTGGCGTTGGCGCTCGCCGTTTCGGCCGACGCGTCGAAGCCACGCTTGCGCCTCGAGCGCATCGACGCGTCGTCGTTCGCCGACGACGGCACGGTGCGCGTGTTCGCGTCGGTGGTCGAGCTCGAGGGCACCGTCGACGACGATCGGGCGTCGCACTCGTTCGTGCTCAAGATGGACGGCAAGACCATCGGACGGCCCCAGAAGGCGCAGCCGTTTCAAAGCGCGGGCGCGCCGCTCGACCTGGTGCTGGTGATCGAATCGTCGGCGCTCTACGGGCCCAAGAAGATCGTGATCCCGCCGCCGCCGCCGCCCGCGCAAAAAGGCAAGCGCGACAAACACGGCAAGGACAAGCCGGCGGCGCCGTCCAAGGGCAACAAGATCGCGCGCGATGTCCTCAAGCAGGTGGTGCCGTCGGGCGACGAGCCGCTCGACAAGGTGAAGGACGCGGTGCACGCGCTGCTCGAAGGGCTGTCGCCGCGCGTGCGCGTGCTCATGATCGACTACGGCGCCGACTTGACGGCGCACCCGCCGTTTCGCGCGCCGGGGTCGGTGGAGTCCGACGTCGACGATCTGTCGCCCGACGGCGACGCCGGCGATCTGGCGCTGACCAGCGCGCTCAAGGCCGCGCTCATGGAGCTCGGCAAGCCGCGCCCCGACACCAAAGCGGCGCGGCGGCTCATCGTCGTCATCTCCGACGGGCTCAA
>DASXOU010000135.1:0-7112 GCA_036494045.1 Polyangia bacterium
GACCGACGAAGGCTGGCTCTTGCGCGATCTCGGGTCGCTCAACGGCACGCGCGTCGGCGATGTCGCCGTCAAAGAGGGCCTCTTGCACTCGGGCGCGACCATCACGGTCGGCGAGACGCGCATCAAGTTCCTCGCCGACGATGGACGCGCCGAGGAGATCGCGGTCAGCCCGCACCACAGCTTCGGCGACGTGGTCGGGCGCTCGGTGCGCATGCGCGAGGTGTTCGGCGTGCTCGAGCGCATCGCAGCGACGGACCTGACGGTGCTCATCGGCGGCGAGACCGGCAGCGGCAAGGACGTCATCGCGCGCGCGATCCACAAGGCGTCGCCGCGGACCAAAGGCCCGTTCGTCGTGTTCGACTGCGCGGCGGTGGCGCCGAACCTCATCGAGTCGGAATTGTTCGGCCACGTCAAAGGCGCGTTCACCGGCGCCGACGCCAACCGCGAAGGCGCGTTCGAGCGCGCGCACACGGGCACGCTCTTTCTCGACGAGATCGGCGAGCTCTCGCTCGATCTGCAGCCGAAACTGTTGCGCGCGCTCGAGCAGCGTCGCGTCAAGGCGGTCGGCGGGCAGAAGGAGATCCCCGTCGACGTGCGCATCATCGCGGCGACGCATCGCAACCTCGACCAGAAGGTCAAGGAGGGCGCGTTCCGGCAGGATCTGTTCTTCCGCCTATCGGTGGTGACGGTGCAGGTGCCGGCGTTGCGCCATCGGCTCGAGGATCTGCCGGTGCTCGTCGAGGCGATCTTGTTGTCGCTGGGGAAACCGGTGGGGATGTCGCCGGAGACGATGAAGATCCTCGAGCGCTACGACTGGCCGGGCAACGTGCGCGAGCTCAAGAACGTGATCGAGAGCGCGGCGGCGATCATCGATCCGAAAGAAGGCGATCAGATCGAGCCGCGCCACCTCATGTTCTTCAAGCCGCGACGACGCGACCCGACCATGGAGAAGCTGCCGCTCGCGGGCAAGACGCTCGAGAGCATCGAGCGCAACGCGATCGCGCAGACGCTCGAGCAGTGCGGCGGCAACAAGACCAAGGCCGCCAAGCAGCTCGGCATCTCGCCGTCGACGCTCTACGAGAAGGTCAAGAAGTACAAACTGTAGCGGCGGGGCGGCTAGAGCTTGGCGCGGATGCGGACGGCGGCGTCGTGGAGATCGCCGTCGGAGGTCTCCTCGATCAGGCGCAGCTTGCCGGCGAGGGTGCGCGAGCGCTTGGGCTTTTCGCGCTCGAGGAGCTTCTCCAGCGCGGCCATCGCTTCGCCGCGGCGATCGGGCTTGTTGTGCTCGAGCGCCTGCTCGAGGATCTCGAAGTCGCTCGGCCAGCCGTGCGCCTTGACGTAGCGATCGACGGCGCGCGAGATGTCGTCGCGGCCGAGCGCTTCGAGCACCTTCTTGCGCAGGATGGAGCGCTGGTCGTCCTTCGGTGACGGCGGCGGCGGTGGCGGGGCGGGCGGCGCTTTTTGCACGCGCTCGATGGTCGATGGCGGCGGCGCCGGCGTCGTGCTCGCGGACGCCGAATTCGTCGACGAGCCCGTCGAGGCGCCGCTCATCGCCGGCCCGTCGTTGGGCCGGCCGGTGCCGCCGCGCACGAGATCGTGCGGATCGAGGCGCGGGCCGTTCGGCGTCATCTTCTCGGCGAGCTTGCCGACCTCGCCCTTGGCGAAGAGCGCGTCGAGCGCGGCGCGATACTGCTTGGACGCGCGCGCATCCATGCCGCCCGAGCTCGACGAGCCGGGGCGCGAGTCGCGATCATTGCGATCTGGGCGCGGCTGGCCGCGCATCGCGTCGCGCTCGCGCCACGTTTTCTTCGGACGATCCCCGCGGTCCCGCTCACTCATGGGAACGGCAAACGTATTGCGCTATCGTCACGTCGTCAAGCATGACGCGCCCTTGGCAAACCGTCGCGCGCGCCGAAACCGCCGAAGGCGCGCTCGAGCTGCGCCGCCGCGGCGACGGCGACTTCCTCATCACCATCGCCGGGCGCGTGCTCATGACGTCGCAGGCGCGGCGCAGCGAGGAGGCGCTCGCCAGCCTCGCGCTCGCCGATCGCGCGCGTCGCAGCGTCCTCGTCGGTGGGCTCGGGATGGGCTACACGCTGCGGGCGGCGCTCGACAGCCTGCCCGCCGACGCGCGCGTGACCGTGGTCGAGCTCAACCCCGTCGTCGTCGAGTGGTGCAAGGGGCCGCTGTCGCCGCTGACCGAAGGCGCCGTCGCCGATCCGCGGGTGACGGTCGTCGTCGCCGACGTAGCGGCGCAGATCGCGCGCGCGCCACGCGGCGCCTGGGACGCGATCCTCCTCGATCTCTACGAAGGGCCGCACGCCGCCACCCAAGCCGCCGACGATCCGCTCTACGGCGCCGCCGCGCTCGCCCGCACGCGCGCCGCGCTCCGTGCCGGCGGCGTCTTCGCCGTGTGGTCCGAAGAGGCCGACGCGCGCTTCGAGCGGCGCCTGCAAGACGCCGGCTTCACCGTCGACAAACAGCGCGCCGGTCGCGGAGGACGCGCGCACGTCGTATATCTCGGCTACACTTCTCGCTGACCCGCCATGGCTGACCCGCGCGAAGGCAAGGTCCTGCAGGGCCGCTATCGCATCCTCTCGTTGCTCGCCGAAGGCGGAATGGGCGTCGTCTACAAAGGCGAGCGCGTCGGCATCGGGCGCCCCGTCGTCGTGAAGTTCCTGCATGCGGTGCTCTCGGACAAGCCGGGCATCGTCGACCGCTTCGAGCGCGAGGCGCGCGCGACGGCGCGATTGAACCACCCCAACTGCGTCGCGCTCGTCGACTTCGGCATCGACGACGGCGCGCCCTACCTCGTCATGGAGTACGTCGAGGGCAAGACGCTCGCCGATCTGCTCGACCACGGCGCGGTCAAGCCCGAGCGCGCCGTCGACATCGCGCGCCAACTCTTGGCCGGGCTCGAGCACGCGCACGAGCGCGGGATCCTGCATCGCGATCTCAAGCCGGCGAACGTGATGATCGTCGAGATCGAGGGGTACCCGGGCGACTTCGTGAAGATCCTCGACTTCGGGCTCGCCAAGCTGGCCTGGCCGGGCGAGGACAAGCGCGACGTCACCGTCGAGGGCATCGCCATCGGCACGCCGGGATACATGTCGCCCGAGCAGGCGGCGGGCGTGCCGTCGGATCAGCGCAGCGACATCTATTGCGCGGGCGCGCTGCTCTATCACCTCGTCACGGGCACCAAGGCGTTCGAAGGCGACGACGTGCGCTCGGTGTTGCGGCGCCATCGCGAGGAGACGCCGGCGTCGCCGCGCGCGCTCAAGCCGGAGTCGGGGATCTCGCAGGAGCTCGAGGATGTGCTGTTTCGCGCGATGCAGCGCGATCCGGGCAAGCGCTTCCAGCACGCGCGCGAGATGGCGGCGGCGCTCGGTCACACGCCCGAGCTCAAGCACGCGCCGAGCGACGATCGACCGCCGCGGCTGCCGGGCGTGCGCACGCCGTCGGACGCGGACGCGACGCGGGCCGACGGGCCGTCGGGCCGTCGGGCGCGTAAGCGAACGGGCACGCCGGCGCTGTGGGCGTTCGTCGGCGTGGCGATCGGATCGGTGGCGGCGGTGGCGGCGGTGGCCTATTCGCCGCTCGGCGACTACGTGCGGCCGCGACCGACGGCGGACCTGAAACCCGAAACAAAGGTGGAACCGAAGGTGGTCGCGGTCGCCAAGCCCGATCTGGCGACGGAGAAGGCGGAAGCGCCGGCGGATCTGGGGATCGCGCCTCAAGTCGTAAACCACTCGCCCGATCTCGGCGGCGCGGCCGCGGCCAGCGACGACGATGACGACACGCCGGCCAAAGCCGACGACGGCTCCAACGAGAATGATCGCGCGCCGCCGCCCGAGCCGGCGACGGTGCAGAACCGTCCGGCGCCGTCGGTGCGCGGCGTCAGCGACGTCAAGTCGCTCTTGCGAAAGAGCGACACCGACGGCGCGCTCGCCGGGCTCTATCGCCTGCGCCACGGCAAGCCGGTGCCATCGGTGGGCAAGGCGAGCGAGATCGCGACGCTCATCGGCGACGTGTATTTCGACAAGAAATGGTGGACCGACGGCCTGCGCGAGTATCGCTTCGCCATCACGCTCGACGGGCACGCCAAGCGCAACGAGCTGCTGCTGACCAACAGCGTGCGCGCGCTCGGCGATCGCGCCACCTATGCGCGCGCGCGCCGGCTCATCCTCGACTACGTCGGGCGCGGCGCGGTGCCGGCGCTCAAGCGCACCGCGCGCTCGGGCGCGACCCAGGAGCTGCGCCGGCGCGCGCAGAAGCTGCTGGCGACGCTCGAGTCGAAGTCGTATCGTTCGCGGCGTTGATGCGCCTTGCAGCGACGGTGATGCTGATGCTGGCGGCGATCGGGCCCGTGCCCGCGCGCGCGCAGACGACGGATGGCGGCACGCTCGGGGCGATCGCCAAGCGCGGCGTCCTTCGCGTCGGCATGTTTCCCGGCCTGGCGCCGTTCGTCGCCGCCGGCGCCGATGCCGACGCGCTCGAGCGGCTCGCGCACGCGACGGGCGGCGCGCGCCACGCCGTCGACGGCCGCGCGGTCGCCGGGTTCGACGTCGATCTCGCCGCCGCCGCCGCGCGCGCCCTCGGCGTCAAGCTCGAGGTCGTGCTCGTCGGCAGCTTCGACGAGCTTTTGCCCGGCCTCGCCGCCGGTAAGTACGACGTGGTCATGAGTGGGCTGACGCGCACGCTCGAGCGCGCGCGCACGGTCGCGTTCTCGGATCCCTATTTCGCGTCCGGCCTGCAGGTGCTGGCGCCGTCGCCGTCGCGCTTCGCTACCGTCGCCGCGCTCATCGCCGCGCACGCGCGTGTCGCGGTGCGCGCCGGCACCACCGGCGAGTCGTTCGCCAGGAGCGAGCTCGCGGGCACGGTCGTGCGCGCGCTGCCGTCGGACGCCGCGGTCTTGGCCGCGGTGACGAGCGGGGAGGCCGACGCCGCCGTCATCGACTACGTCTCGGCGCGCGACGCCGAGGTGCGCGGCCATCTCGGCGCGCCGCTCGAAGCGCTCGAAGATCGCCGCTTCACCGTCGAGCACTTCGCCTTCGCCGTGCGCCAGGGCGACGCCGATTGGCTGGCCTGGCTCAACCTCATGCTGCGCGAAGCCAAGGCCTCGGGCGAGTTCCACGCGCTCGCCGCGCGCTACAACCCCTGGTTCCGGTCGGAGCGGTGAGGCGCGGCGCGCTCAGCCGCTGGAGCGTCCTCGTCGAGCGCATCGGCGATCGTCTCGGCAAGAGCTCGCGCGTGTTCCTCATCGGGCTCGTGGTCGCGTGCGGCATCGAGGTCGCCGTCGACTGGAACTCGACGCTCTACGAGGTCAACGTGCTGCGCAGCTCGCTCAAGCAAAAGGGCGAGGACTACGTCGACATCCTGCGCCGCGCCGCCCAGCCCGCCGTCGAGGCCTACGACTGGGACGCGCTCGACGACTTGTCGCGCGGCCTGTTCGACGACGAGGACGTGGTCTACGTGCGCTTCTCCGACGCGCTCGGCAACACGCTGCACGATCGCGTGCGCGCCGACTACGCCGCCGCGTTTCGCAAGCGCAACGGCGTCACCTTCCGCGAGCACTACCGGCACCAGATCGATCGCGACGCCGCCGGCATGATGACCGATCCGCTCCAGCTGCGCGATCGCATCGCGCAGAGCCGCCACCGCGATCTCATCCAAGCCTTCACCGACGCCGAGAATCGGCTGTTCGCGCGCTTCTCCGCGCCGCCGCCGGCGCATGAGACGCCGCCCATGGTCCTCTATCAAGATCGCCTGTACGACGACGCGCGCCAGCTCGATCGCGGCTTGTCGTACGCGCTCGGCATCGTCGCCACCGAGCGCGGCGATGCCACCGGCGTGGCGCTGGTGGCGTTCCGGCACGATCGAATGAACCGCGCGGTCTTGGGAAAACTCTTGAAGGGCCTCGGCATCACGCTCTTCTTCGTCGCGCTCATCCTGGTGCAGAACGTGCTCTCGCGCCGCGGCAAGCTGCGCCTCCTCGATCTCGAAGCCGCGCTGTCGGCGGCGCGCGCGGCGATCCGCTCGTCGACGCCGGAGACGCCGGCCTACGGTGCCGGCGAGCTCGGCGTCGCCTTCGCACAGGCCGATCGGCTGGGCGGCACCGTCTATGATCTGGCGGCGCGCGACGACGGCTCGATCGATCTGTTGCTCGCCGTCCCCGCCGGCACCGGCGTCGACGCCGCGTTCGCGTCGATCGTGCTGCGCGATCTCTATCGACGGCAGGGTAGGGCAACCGAGCCCGACGCGCGCGTCGCCGCGCTGCTCGCCGATTACGAGCAATCGCCGCTGGCGCGCGACGTCGAGATCTTGTGCGCGCACTTCGCCACCGACGGCGCGGTGCGCGGCGTCGTCGCCGGCCTGCGCGCGCCCGTGATCATCGACAACGCCGGCGCGCTGCACGACGTCGCCCTCGGCGAGCCGCTGCCGCAGCTTTCGTCCGCGCGCCGCCTCGCCGGCACGCTGCGCCCGTTCTCCGCCACGCTCGCCGACGGCGCCTTCGCCCTCTTCGATGACGGCATGGCGCCCGACGCCGCGCGCCGCCTCGATCGCACGACCGCTCTTGTGCGCCTCGCCGATCGCCTGGGACGCAAGCGCGAGGATCCGCAATCCGCCGCCGAAGACGTGGTCGCCGAAGCCGTCAAGCGCTACAAGAAGCGCCACTCCGACGACTTCTTCGCCTTCGTCGCGCGCCGCCGCTCCGCGCGCAGCTGACCGGTCACGTTCGCGCGCCGCCGATCGTCATGCGCATGGAGGCATCGCATGACGCGCAACGCCCTCATCGGCTATTGGCTGCTCACGCTCTACGTCGCGGCCACGGCGCTCGCGGCGGGCGCCCTCGACATCCTGCACGCGCCGCCGCTCTTCTCCGTCCTCATTCGGCTCGGCTATCCGCCGCACTTCGCCACGCTGCTCGGCGCGTGGAAGGTGCTCGGCGCGATCGCGCTCCTGGCGCCGCGCCGCCCGCTCCTCAAGGAGTGGGCCTACGCCGGCATGTTCTTCGACTACTCCTCGGCGCTGGTCGCGCACAGCGCCGCCGGCGACGCCGCCTTCGCGCTCGTCGGGCCGCTGGTCGGGATCGCCGCGCTCGTCGGCTCATG
>DASXOU010000136.1:0-1756 GCA_036494045.1 Polyangia bacterium
CTCGTCGAGGGCGGGGATGACGGCGTCGACGATCATCGAGTCGGCGCTATTTTCCGAGCTGATGCTGCATCCACTGCAAGGCGTCGGCGGGCACGTGGCCTTCGCCGGCGGCACGGTCGCGGGTGGCGCGCGCCGCCGCACGGAACGCCTCGCGCGTGGCCGCCGGCACCGTCGACGCGTGCACGCCGCCGCCGGTGAGCGAGCCCGACAGCACCACGCGATCGGTCTCGCGTCCGACGATCTCCATGCGCTGCTGCAGCTTGGCGCCGGCGGCGCGGATCACCTGCTGCGCCTCGATCGGCAGCGCGTCCCACGCCGTCAGCGACACGATGAAGCAGGCGTTCAAGTAGTCCATCTCGAGCGGCAGGATGTTGGGCGCGCGCGACTGCCACTGAAACGCCAGCGCCGAGGCCGCCAGCGCGACGAAGCCGTCGACCTTGCCGCCGTCGAACATGGCGCCGCCGCCGTCGACGGAGCCGGGCACCACGTTCAGGCCCATCATGCGATCCTGCTGCCAGGCCACCGGATCGAGCTCCCAGCGCCACAAGCGCAGCTTCTTCAGCTCGTCCCACGAGGTCACGGGGCGCTTGGTGAAGATGATGCTGGGCCCGAGGCCGCCGACGCCGAGCAGCACGAAGCCGGCCTTCTTGAACTCGTCGTCGACGTGCGGGATCTGCCGCACCAGCCGCTCGTGCACGGCGCGGCTGGGAAAGATGCCCTGCAGCCGCGTCACTTGCAGCGACGGCGCCAGGTCGGTGCACATGGCCGCGCCGGCGGCGCCGTCGAGCTGGCCGCGGCGGATGCGCGCGACGATCTCGCGCTCGTCGCCGGCGATGCCGCCCCAGTAGAACTTCACGCGCACGTGCGCGCCGTCTTCGATCTCGCGGCCGAATGCCTTGAGCTCGCGCGCCCACGCGGTGCCGTCGGGGACGAGGGTGCCGAAGCGCAGCGGCGGCGGCGTGTCGGCGGCGCGCGCGAAGCCGGCGCCGAGGAGGGTCAGGGCGAGCGCAAGCGAGAGTCGCACTCGGTCACGCTATCACGCCGCGGTGCCGCCGTCGTCGCCGTCGCCGTCGTCGTCGCCGTCGTCACTGTCACCGTTGGGGCCGTCGCTCGGTGACGCGTTGGCGACGGCGATGCCGTGGCGCTCGATGAGCCGGCGCAGCTGCGTGCGGTGCAGCCCGAGCGCGCGCGCGGTGCCGGCGATGTTGCCGCCGTTCTTGCGCAGCGCCTCTTCGATGCGGCGGCGCCACTCGTCGTCGACCTGCGGGATGCGCTTGCGTGGCCCGTCGCCGCTGATCGGATCGGCCGACGGCGGCGCGGCGGCGAACAAGCTGCCCGCCGTCGGCGACAGGTGGCGCGCGGTGACGCGATTGCCGTCGGCGAGCGCGGCTTGCGCGGCGCTGCGGATTTCGCTGTTGAGCTCGCGCACGTTGCCCGGCCACGGCCGCATCAGGCACTGCTCGACGAGCGACACGTGCGGCGCCAGCGCCGTCGACACCTTGGCGATCTCGGCGGCGGCGAGGAGCGCGATCTCCTCGGGGCGCGCGCGCAACGGCGGCAGCGTCACCACCGGGCTGCCGATGCGGAAGTACAGATCCTCGCGCAGCGCGCCGTTGGCGACCAGCGCGCGCAGGTCCTTGTTGGTCGCCGAGCAGAAGCCGAGCTCGACCTTCTTCGGCTTGGCGGCGCCGAGCGGCAGGATCTCTTTCGACTCGAGCGCGCGCAACAGCTTGGCCTGCACCTGCGCGTCGAGCTC
>DASXOU010000137.1:0-2797 GCA_036494045.1 Polyangia bacterium
CGCCAACATGGCCGCCCAGATCGCCAATCCGCGCGACCTGATCGCGCCGCGCGACATGACGCCCGCCGACGCCACCCGCCGCTCGGTGGTGCTCGACAAGTACCGCAAGGGCGAGAGCACGGCGACCGCCTCTCCGGAAGCCAACAAGGGTAAGATCAGCGACGTCGGTAACTGACATGAAGTTCCACGTAGACACACTTGAAGTGATCGATCCGTCGGTGGCGTCCACCGAGCCGGAGGAATACATCGCGCCGGCGCCTCGCGTGTCGATCCAGGCGTTCTGCGCGACCGTCGAGACCGCCGCATCGGTCCAGGCGGCGGCAGAGGATCGTCGCATGGCCAAGGCGCATCTGCGCGTGCAGATGGGCGGGGCGCCGGCCGCGGCCGAGGCCTATCGCAGCTCGCCGACGCCGAACGTGATTATGATCGAGGCGGAGACGCGCGCCGAAGACATCCTCGCGAGCCTCGACGAGCTCGCCGACGTGTGCGACGAGGGCACGCGCGTCATCGTGATCGGCCGCTTCAACGACATCACCCTCTACCGCGCGCTCCTGCAACGCGGCGTGAGCGAGTACCTCATCGCCCCGGTGCGCGCGCTCGACGTGGTCGGCGCGATCTGCGGGCTGTTTTCCTCGCCCGACGCCAAGCCGGTCGGACGCGTGCTCGCCGTGGTCGGCGCCAAGGGCGGCGTCGGCGCCTCGACGGTGGCGCACAACATCGCCTGGGCGATCGCGCGCGATCTGTCGCTCGACGCCGTGGTGGCGGATCTCGACCTCGCCTTCGGCACCGCCGGGCTCGACTACAACCAGGACCCGCCGCAAGGCGTCGCCGACGCGGTGTTCTCTCCCGATCGCATCGATACCGCCTTCATCGACCGGCTGCTGTCGAAATGCACCGATCACCTGAGCCTGCTCGCCGCGCCGGCGACGCTCGACCGCGTCTACGACTTCACGCCCGAGGCGTTCGAGCCGGTGTTCGACGCACTGCGCGCGAGCGTGCCCTGCGTGGTGCTCGACGTGCCGCACATCTGGACCGGCTGGACCAAGCGCGTGCTGATCGGTGCCGACGACATCCTCATCGTCGCCGCGCCCGACCTCGCCAATCTGCGCAACGCCAAGAACATGGTCGACCTGCTGCGCGGCGCGCGGCCGAACGACCGCCGTCCGCTCTACTGCCTCAACCAGGTCGGCGTGCCGAAGCGCCCGGAGATCAAGCCGGCCGACTTCGCCAAGGCGCTCGAGGACGATCCCATCGCGGTCATCCCGTTCGAGCCGCCGGTGTTCGGCACCGCGGCGAACAACGGCCAGATGATCGCCGAGGTGGCGTCCGGCCACCGCACGGCGGAGATGTTCCGCCACCTCGCGCAGGTGATGACCGGCCGCGCCGCGGCCAAGAAGCCGCGCGGCGGCATGCTGGCGCCGCTGCTCGGGAAGCTGATGAAGAAATAGCGCCCGCTCTTGCGGGCGCTCGTACGCGTGGTTCGAGTGTGAACGGTTCGAGTGTGAACGGGGAGTTGCAGCGTGTTCGGTAAGCGTTCGGTTTCGGAGGGCCGCACTGCGCAAGCCGCGCCAGCGCGCCTGACGCCCGCCCCGGCGACGCCGACGCCGCCGACCCCGGCCGAGGCCGACAGCGGCGGGCGCACGGCGTTTCCGTCGGCCGGGCTCGCGGCGCCGCTCGTTCCCGCGCCGGTGCCGCAGGCCGGCAAGGTGGTGGGCGCCAACCATCAGCCCGCCCCGCCCAGCGCCAGCGACTCGCGCAAGTCGGACACCTATTACGAGACCAAGGGCGCGATCTTCGGCGCCCTGATCGAGGCGATCGATCTCGCCCAGCTCGCCAAGCTCGACGTCGATTCGGCGCGCGAGGAAATCCGCGACATCGTCAACGAGATCATCGCGATCAAGAACATCGTGATGTCGATCGCCGAGCAGGAGGAGCTGCTCGACGACATCTGCAACGACGTGCTCGGCTACGGCCCGCTCGAGCCGCTGCTCGCGCGCGACGACATCGCCGACGTGATGGTCAACGGCTCCGGCACGGTCTACATCGAGGTCGCCGGCAAGATCCAGCGCACGCCGATCCGCTTCCGCGACAATCACCAGCTGCTCAACATCTGTCAGCGTATCGTCAGCCAGATCGGCCGCCGCGTCGACGAATCCTCGCCGATCTGCGACGCGCGCCTCCCCGACGGTTCGCGCGTCAACGTGATCGTGCCGCCGCTGGCAATCGACGGGCCGGCCCTCACCATCCGCAAGTTCAAGCGCGACAAGCTCACGCTCGAGCAGCTCGTGCGCTTCGGCTCGATCACGCCGGAAGGCGGCGAGATCCTCAAGGTCATCGGCCGCAGCCGTGTCAACACGCTGGTGTCGGGCGGCACCGGCTCGGGCAAGACCACGCTGCTCAACTGCCTCACCCGCTACATCGACGACGACGAGCGCATTATTACCTGCGAGGACGCCGCCGAGCTCCAGCTGCAGCAGCCGCATGTGGTGCGTCTGGAAACCCGCCCGCCCAATATCGAAGGCGAAGGCCAGGTCACCATGCGCGAACTGGTGCGCAACTGCCTGCGTATGCGCCCGGAACGCATCATCGTCGGCGAAGTCCGCGGACCCGAGGCGTTCGACTTGCTGCAGGCCATGAACACCGGCCATGACGGCTCGATGGGCACGCTGCACGCCAACTCGCCCCGCGAGGCGCTGTCGCGTCTTGAATCGATGATCACCATGGGCGGCTTCTCGCTGCCGTCGCGCACCATTCGCGAAATGATCGTCTCGTCGGTCGACGTCGTCATCCAGGCGGC
>DASXOU010000138.1:0-2746 GCA_036494045.1 Polyangia bacterium
TCACCGACGCGGATGTTCTCGTCGAGCCGCACGCGCCGCGCCTGCTTGTCGGCGCCGTCCGCCGTCAGCCGGAACAGCTGCTTGTCGAGCGACGCCCTCTTCTCCTGCGCCGCGCCGACCTCGACGCGTAGGCGCGTGACCGCCTCCTGCGCCTTTTCCAGCTCGTCGTAGAGCGCGATGTGCTCGTGCCCGAGCGACGACAGCGAATCCTCGAGCGCGATCAGCCGCGTGCGCGCCTCGGCGAGCGCCGCCGTCGCCGCGCGCGCCTCTTCGGCCGCCTCTTCCTTCTGCCGCTCGAGCTCGAGCTTCTCGTCGCCGAGCTGGTTCAGCCGCGTCACCAGCCGCGCCAGCTCCTCGCGATCGCGCGCCAGATCCTTCTCGAGCGTGAGCGTCTGCATCTCGCTAGCGTGCGCGTCCTTGCGCATGGTCTCGAGCGCCGCCGACAGCGTCCCGAGCTCGTTGCGCAGCTGCTGATGGCGGAACTGCGCGTCGTTGTGCTGAGACTCGAGCTCCGCGATGATCCCGTCGAGCTCGCGGATCTCGCGCTTCTGCGCCAGAATCCCCGCGCCCGCCGCCTCGCGCGAGCCGCCGGTCACGACGCCGCTCTCGTCGACCACTTCGCCGTCGACGGTCACGTAGGTGCGTTTGTCGCCGCCGCGCCAACGATCGAGCGCCGTCAAGAGATCCTCGACGACGAGGACGTCGCCGAACAGCGACTCCGCCACCGCGCGATAGTCTTCCCCGAACTTCACCATGTCGAGGAAGCGCCCGCGCACGCCGTCGCCCGGCGCGACCGCCGCCTGGTCGCCGGCGACGAACCTGTTGATCGGGATGAAGGTCGCGCGCCCTTCGGACTTCTCCTTGAGCTGCCCGATCACGTCGACGCCCACTTCCTGGCTCTCGACGAGCACCGCGCCCATCCGCTCGCCCAGCACCGCCTCGACCGCGAGATCGAGCTCGGCCGGCGCGTCGACGGCATCGGCGAACAGATCGCGGATGCCCCAGCGCGTCTCCTTCTGCTGCATGACCGCCCGCGTGCCACGCGCGAAGCCTTCGTACTTGGCGTGCAGCTCGTCGAGCGAATGGCGCCGCGAGCGCCGCTTGTGCAGCTCGGTCGTCAGCGCCTCGAGCGCCTTGCCGCCGCCCGACAGCATCTCCTTGAGCTCGGCGACGCGCGTCTCGGTGCGCTGCTTCTCATCGGCGAGATCGAGCTTGAGCTGCTTCAAGCCCTCGAGCTCGCGCGCGTGCTTGCCGACGGCGTGCTCGAGCTCGCCGCGCCGCGCGACGTTGCGCGCCTCGTCCTCGCCAAGGCGCAAAAGCCGCGCGTGCAAATCATCGCGCCGCCGCGATCCCGCGCGCTCGCCCGCCTCGAACCCGACGATCTCGCCCTTGCACTTCGTAACCTCGGCGCGCGCCGCTTCCACGCGCGCCTGCAGCTCCGCCAGCTTCTCCTTGGTCGCGCGCAGCGCCTCTTCGCGCGCACGCAGCGCCTCGTCCGATCCGTTGGCCGCCTCGGTCGCCGTCGCCAATTCGCTCTGGATGCGCGCGACCTCGGCCGCGTCCGCGTCGGCTTGCGCCATCAAGCGATCGATCTCTTCTCGGGCCTCGAGCGCGCGCTCCTCGAGCCCGCCGGCCTCGCGCCCCGCGTGATCGGCCTCGGCCTCGCCGAGCTTGATGCGATTGTCGAGCTCGTACAGCCCCTGCTGCAGCTCGCCGAGCGCCTCGGCTTCCGTCGCCAATTCGAGGCGCGTCGTCTCGATCTCCGCCTCGCGCGCCACCAGCCGCCCATGCGTCGCCTCGCGCGCCGCCTGCGCTGCCGCCTGCGCTTCGCCCGCCACGCGCTCCTCGGCGACCACGCCGAGCCAACGCTGCGACGCCGTCCATAGATCGATGTCGCGCAGCTCGGTCTTGTACTGCTTGTAGCGCTCCGCCTTCTGCGCCTGCCGCCGCAGCGAGCCGAGCTGCTTCTCGATCTCCGCGACCACGTCGGACACACGCAAGAGGTTCTGCCGCGTCGACTCCATCTTCTTCTCGGCGGCCTTCTTCTTCAGCTTGTACTTCGAGATCCCCGCCGCTTCTTCGATGAGCGCGCGCCGATCCTCGGGCTTGGACGTCACGATCATCCCGACGCGCCCCTGCTCGATGATCGAATAGGCCTTGGCGCCGACGCCGGTGCCGAGGAAGAACTCGGTCACGTCACGCAATCGGCACGGCGTCTTGTTGAGGTAGTACTCGCTGGTCCCGTCGCGGTAGAGCTTGCGGGTGACCGCGATCTCCGAATACGCGAGGTACTCGATCGGCACGCGCCCGTCGTTCTCGAACACGAGCGTGACCTCGCACATCCCGAGCGGCCCACGCGAATCGGAGCCGGCGAAGATGACGTCGTCCATCGACTTGCCGCGCAGGTGCTTGGCCGACTGCTCGCCCATGCACCAGCGGATCGCGTCCACGATGTTCGACTTGCCGCAGCCGTTCGGCCCGACCACGCCCGTGATGGGCTCGTTGAAGGTCAGCACCGTACGATCGCAGAATGACTTGAATCCTTGTACTTCGAGTCGCTTTATCCGCATCGCGCCTCGCTCATCCTCGGCCGAATGTAATGCAACGTAATGTCACTTCTCCAGCCAACGTACCACGACGTTTCAGCGAACGTCAACCCGACCCTACCCATGGGCCGCCAGCGGAGCTAATTTTCTTCTCCAATTTTCTTGGGCTAAGTTGGCGCATGCCTTCCGGATCGCCGGCC
>DASXOU010000139.1:0-7944 GCA_036494045.1 Polyangia bacterium
GCAGCCGCCCACGGCGAGCATCGCGCACACGATCCAATTGATTCGCTTCATGCAGCTCCCCTCTCAGTTTCCGCCGAGCAAGATCGCGTCGGAGGCGACGGCGCGCTGATGCGAGACGGTGACGCCGACGACGGTGCCCACGACGATCGCGGCACCGACGCCGCCGACGACGAACCAGAATCCCTTCCAATGATGGAATCGTCCCAAATCATCTTTCACGTTCGACCACAGCTGTTGGTTCCACTTCGGCTTGGGCGGGGCCTTGGGCGGCGCCCAGACGCCGTCGAGCCGCACGCCGTGCACCAGATCGCGCGCCAGCACGCGCGAGGTGGCGCCGAGATCGCCCTCGACCTTCATCTCGAGGCGATTGATGATGCGGCCGGCGCGCGCGTCGTAGAGATACGCGGTCAGGAGCTCGACCTCGGCGTCGTCGCGGTTGCCGGCGTGCGTAGTGCGCACCAGCACCAGCATGTCGACGCCAAGCCCGGCGCACGCTTCCTTCAGGAGCGGCGGCGTCGGCGAGTCGTCGATGGTGGCGCGCGCGCGATCGATCGGCGCCAGCGGATTGTGCGGCGGGCGCGACAGCGTGGCCAGCGCGTGTGAATCTTCGCCGCCGCCGGCGACGACGAACGCTTGCGTCGTCGGCGCCCAGCCGCGGCGGGCGAAGCTGATGAAGTTGGGACCGTTGGGCGCGTCGATCGGCTGCGTCGGCGTGCGATCGGGCAGCTTGGCGCCGTTGAGCCAGACGCTCGCGCCCTGCGGATCGGAGTCGATGGTCAGCCGTCCGGTGCCGAGCGTTTCGTAGAGCAGGCGCGCCTCGACGACCAGCTTCTTCATCTGCGGCGGAAACAGCGCCTTGTTCCAGCGCACGGTGCCGTCGAGCGCGAAGACGTAGCGGAGGGCGTCGCGCGCGCCGTCGGCGTTGCCCTCGAAGAAGCGCACGTTGGCGAGCAAGAGAAAGCCGTCGCGCATGGGCGCGATCGACTCGGCGCGCGTGGCCAGCTCGGGCAAATATTTCTGATAGCCCTTGAGCGCCGTCTCGAGCAGCGGCTTGGCCTTGTCGAGATCCATGTCGGCGTAGGCCTGCTTGGCGTCGGCGAGCGCCTTGTCGGCGTCGACGAGCGCGTGATCGGCGTCGGTGGGCGGCGACAGGATCGTCGGCAGCGGCTCAAAGCGCAGGCGCGTGTCGGCGGCGAGCACCTCGCCCATCGCCGCTTCGATCGCCTCCTCGGCTTCGAAGCGGGTCGCCTTCTCCGGCTCCCAGACGTGCACGGTCACGTGCGGCGGCACCGCCGGCGGCGGCGGCTCCGACGGTGGCGGCGGCGCGATCTTCTGCGCGCGCGCTTTTTTCGACTTCTCCGGCTTCGGCGCCGGCGCCGGCTTCGGCGGGACGGGCTTGGGCGCGGCGACGACGGCGGGCTTGGGCGCGGCGACGACGGCGGGCTTGGGCGGCGGCGGCTTCGTCGGCGCCGGCTTGTCCGCGCCGGGCCCGAGCGGGGCCGCTTCGCGATCCTCTTCTTGCGGCGGCGCTTGCGTCGCCGGCGGCGCTTCCGTCGGCGGCGCAGCTTCCGCCGGCGGCGCGCCCGCGTCGGGATGCGAGACCTCCTCGGGCGCGAACTCCATCGGCGGGCGGTCCTGCGCCCACGACGACGCTGTCACCAGCGCGACCGCGAGCGTCACCCCCACGCCGAGCCGCACACTCCGCATTACTACTTCGGGGTCTTGCCGGTGATCTGGTCGACGATGTTCTCGTTCGAGTCGCCGCTGTTCTTCGGCTGCTGCGTGACCGCGTCGATGAGCGCGTTGCCCTTGGCCGGCTTGGTGTTGTGCTCGCTCCGCGCCTGCTCAACCTGCTTGGCGACGGTGGGATTGAACAGGACGAGGCAAAAGTTGCCGTAGAACTCCGACTGATCGATCGCGTAGAGCTGGAAGTCGCCCGACGCCGGCCACTCGAGATGATCGAGCTTCATGTCCGACTTGGTCTTCATCTGCGAGAACTTCATCTCGGCGGGGCCGTAGCGGTTCTGGATGAGCTTGGCGAAGTCGTCGAACGACTTGCCGGCGAAGACCGGGTGCTCGGCGTTGAACGCGATGTACTGCTTGTAGAGCTTGTCGTGCCAGAAGAAGAGGAAGCGACGCTGATCCTTTTCCCACAGCGTCATCATCGACTCGTCGTTACGCGGCGCGAACTCGGACTGAACGATCGAGGTGCCCCACTCTTTGGCGCCCGGGCCGACGCCGTCGAACTTGACGTACGAGTCCTTGACCTTCTGGATCTCGTCGCCTTCGTCCTTGCGCAGCTGATCCTGTTTGTAGACGTCCTGTTCCTTCTTGAGCATCTCGACGTACTTGGCGTGGATGCCATCGGAGATGACCTTCTGCGCTTCTTCGGGCGACATGCCCCACTTGAACTTGCCGGCGAGCTCGCCGACGGCGCGCGCATCAGCGGCGTGCGCCTTGCTGCCGCCGCCCTTGGCTTTGCCCTTCGCGAGCGCCGGGCCGGCGCCGAGCGCGATCGTGACCGCGAACGCGTATGGGAGGAGTTTCATGCCCGCGTTATATCACGGCCCAATCGGTTGCGCGGTATCGCGGGACAAGGAGACCGAGGCGCCGGTGAGCGCGTCGGGATCGATGGCGATGTCGAGCTCCTTGCCCGAGACCGAGCCGTGGCAGCCGCCGCACACCGAGTTGAAGAACTGCTGGGGCACGCCGCGCGAGATGTGCTCGCCGGGGCCGAGCTGATCTTCCTCGCTCATGGTGAAGAGCTTGTTGCCGCCGCCGTCTTGCAGCTCGACGATGACCGGCGTCAGCGACGGCAGGCGCACGTGCACCGAGCCATCGGAGGCGAGCGGCACGCGGCCGAGCTCCATGCGGTTTTGATAGACCATCTGGCTGCCGGTCTGCCCGGCCATGCCAGTCGCGACGTCGGTGGGGCCTTGATCCTGATAGATGACCAGCTGCGCGCCCGCGGCGCGGAACATGTCGACGAAGCGGCCGGTGCGCAGGTTGGCGATGAGCAGCGTGCCCAGCATCGGCAGGTCGGGATAGTGGACCTCGCCGTGCGCCAGATCGGTCGGATCGACGCCGCCGCCGAAGACCAGCTGCGTGAGGTTGTGGAAGAGCGACTTCGGCTCGCGCTTGTAGACGAGCACCGCTTCGACCCACGACTTGCCGCCGCCGTTGAAGCCGGCGACGCCGGTGTGCATGCCCGTCGCCGGATCGACGACGACGAGATCGTAGCGCGGGGTCTGCGCCGACAGATCGGTGATGGTGCCGTCGTAGCTGCAGAGAACGCGCCCGTCCGGCAGCGGGAACGGCGAGCGATACGCCCCCTGCGTAGCGCCCGCGCGTCCCGTTGCGGCCGGGTCGAGAATGTTGAGCGCGTGAAGAAACTGGATGTCGCTGCGATCGGCTTCGAAGGGGCCGATCGATCGGTTGAACGTCGCCAGCGTGCCGCCGCCGCCCTTGGTGCCCACGTCGGACAGGACGAGGACGAAGTTACGGTCCACGCCTTCGCGGATCTCGGTGGCCTGCGCGTAGTCGACCGACGGGTGCATCGACATCGTTGTCGTGTCGGCCGTGAAACCTTGCGACTGCGAGCGCTGCGCGAGCAGCGGATGGTAATCGGTGAGGTCCCAGTTAATGCGGCGGCCCGAGAGCTGGTAGAACTCGGGCGATGCCTTCTCGGCGGTGAACGTGACCTCGCCGTTGGCCATCATCGCGGGCGACAGCTCCGAGCCGAGCAGCGACGTCATCTGCTGGGGCGCGCCGTAGACGCCGCCGGTCGGGGTCACGCGCCAAAGATCGGTCTGCGGCAGGAGATACTTCAGCGACAGCGTCGGGCCGGTGGCGGGACGGCCGCGCGTCGAGGCGAAGACGAGGCTGCCATCGGAGGCGTACATCGGATCGAGGTTGTGCAGGCGGATGCCGTTCATCGACATGCCGTTGCCGTTGGTCACTTTGGTGCACGTGTGCGCGGCGTCGAGCGTGACCTCGTAGATGTCGAGCGTGTCGGTGGCGGCGAGGCGCATCGCGAAGGCGACCTTCGATGCGTCGTAGGCGACGGCGGGATGGCGCACGTCGACGTTGCTGCGATCGGCGGCGACGCCGGCGCAGTTGTCGAGGAGGCTGCCGCTCACCGTCGCCGACGAGGGCGTGATGTCGCCGAGCGCGCTGCCGAGCGCGACGCTGCCGAGGACGAGATCGGCGCCCGGCTCGTAGGTGTCGAAGTCGATCGCGCGATCGGGGTTGGGTGGGCGTGACACCGCGACGATGGGCAACGACGAGCCCGACGCCATCGCATCGGCCTGGCCGCCGGTCACCAGCGCGGCGCGCTCCTGGCGATGCCACTCGACGATGGCGCAGAACGGCGTCGCCGAGCCGTCGGTGGGGAACGGCTGCGCGCACATCGTCGGGTCGAGCACCTCGCCTGGTGACTCGAGCGGCGGGCCGCCGCGATGGGTGAGGCCGAAGCCACCTTCGGCGATGGCGGCGACGGGCTTTTTCACGAGGCGGCTCTGGCGCACGTCGGGGACGTCGGGCACGAGGAACTCGCGGCGCGCGGCGTCGTAGTTCGAGTGCAACGAGAAGCTCGAGATGAATCCTTGCGTGCCGGCGCGCAGCTTGAAGTCGTTGGTGGCGCCGGGCGAGTGGCAGGCTTCGAGCGCGCAGCCGCGCTTCAAGAAGATCGGCATCACGAAGTTGTCGAAGAACTGCTCGCCGGCCGAGAGCGTGGTCGCGCTCGACTGGCCGACCTCCGTCGCCCAGGCGAGGAACTTCTGCCAGGTGGCGTCGGTCTTGTCCTGGAAGAAGACGCCGCCGGTGTGCACGGTGCCGCCGCCCGACGGCGACAAGGGCTTGAGCAGGATCAGCGACGTCTCCGGCGGATTGCCGACGAACGCCTGCGCCTCGAGGAAGTTGAACTTGGAAGCGTCGTTGGAGCCGTCACCCGAGCAGGTCAAGAAGAAGTCCGACTGCGTACCCGAGTGACACGTCGAGAAGGCGCAGCTCTTGGTCACGAACGGCTCGACGTTGGACGTGAAGTCCTTGAACGCCTGCGTGGTCGTGTCGACGGTCGACAGCTGCGCGGCGACGTCGGGGCGCACGGTCATGAAGTCGGGGTTGCACGGGCCGGTGCCGGTCTGCTGCGCCTTCTGCACGACCGAGCCGTCCTCGGCGGCGCCGTTGGCCATCCACTTTTGCAGCTCGAGGAACGCGGTCGACGTCACCGACAGCGTGGCGCCGCCGGCGTGCTGAATCTCCGACGGGTAGAACTGCGTCGAGCCGTCGGTCGATCCTTTGTATGGGATCGGCGGCACGGCGGCGCCCGACGCTTTGAGCAGCAAGAGCGGCAGCGGGAACGAGCCGTAGGTGCGCAGCACGTCCTTGCGCTTGGTGATGTTGGCGTAGCTCGTGAGATCGAGGTTGCCGAGCGCGTTGCCGTTGCCGTCGTCCTTGTGGCAGGCGCCCTGCTGGAAGACGCAGTTCTGCGTCAGGATGGGCTGGATGACGCGTTCGTAGAATTGAGGGCCGGCGGGCGGCTGATCGTCGCAAGCGGAAAGCAACAGGCCGCAGGCGACAGGCAGCAGGCAGCGGGCAACGATCGGATGGATCGGACGAAACATCGCGGTGCGATCTTACCGCAGATTGGCGAGCGCGGCGGTGGCAATCGAACGCACGAAGGCGTCGCTGTCGTTCGACTGTGCTTGCATGAGCGCGGGACGGGCGGAGCCGTCCTTGAGCTGGCCGAGCGCCCACGCCGCGGCCTTGCGGACGCTCGCGGACGGATCGCCGGTCGCCGCCGACGAGAGCGCCGTGACGGCGCCGCTGACGTCGCCGCCGTTGCCGCCGATGAAGCCGATCGTTGTGATCGCCTGGCGACGGACGTTGGCGTCGGCGTCGGCGACGAGCGGCAGGAGCGCCGCCGTCTGCGCCGCGGGCACGAGGCTGCCCTTCTGCGCGCGGATGTCGCGCAGCGACGCGGCGGCTTGCGCGCGCACCCCCGCCAGCGACGAGCCGAGCGCGCCCGAAAGCGCGGTCAGCGCCGTCGGATGGCCGATGGCGCCGAGCGCCTTGGCCGCCGAGACGCCCGAGTCCTCGTCGAGCGGATGGGCGAGATACGCCGACAGCGCGCCGATGGTCGTGAAGTCGCGCATCGCGGCGAGCACGTCGCCGGCGTTGCGCGCCGCGATCGGATCGGAGCCGGTCAGGCGCGCCGTCATGTTGGCGATCACCTGCGTGCGCACGCCACGGCGCGTGAGCCACCAGCCGGCGGCGTCACGCACGCGCGCCGACGGATGGTCGACGAGCGGCATGACGACGCTGATGGCGCCGAGCGAGGGCAGCTCCTCGGCCTTCTCGAGCTCGCCGACGATGGCGTCGACCGAGCCCGACTGTACCGCCGCCTGCAGCGCCACCGACGAGCTCCCGAAGCCGGCGAAGGCCGGAGCCGACAGCAACAGAACCGACGCGAGGATGAGTGCGGTACGCATTAGTAGTTGCCTCCCGGCGCGTTCTCACGGAAGTAGAACTGGCCGCCATCGTCCGCGTTGAGGATCATGAGGTAGTACTCGTCCGCCGAGAGCTGGTACTTCGGATCGGCGCCGTTGAAGGTGTTGTACGTGCCCACCTCGGCGGGGTGCACGGCCTGGCCGGCAAAGGCGCGCTGGGTCATGTCCACCGACGGGAAACGGAGCGGCGGATTGAGCATCTGGATCGCCTTGGAGTCGTGGGCGGCGCCGGGCGTGATGTAGCCCGAGTCGTCGCCGGTGACCATGATGTTCTTCTCTTCGAAGGCCATCCCCGGGCCGAGCATCGCCACGTACGACGCGTTGTAGGTGTAGACCATGTCACCGGCGTTGATCGTCGTCGGCGTGCTCTTCAAGTTGAAGGTGAACATGAACGTCGTCATGTCGGTCATGTCGGTGATCGTGTAGGTCGGGTTGGCGGCGCCCGGCGTGCCGTCGTGGCAATCCACGCAGTGCGCGTCGAAGATGGGCTGGATCGCCTTGTCCCAGGGAACGCCGACGACGCTGTCGTAGGTGTACGTCGTCGACGCGCGGTCGGTGCGCGCCACCATCGACATCAGGTCGGGCGAGCCGGCGGCCTGCAGGATCGAGCTGCCGGGCGCCAGAGCGATCGACTTGGTGCGGTCCTCGTGGCAGCCGCCGCAGATGCGCGCTTCGCCGCTGCGGCCCTGGATCCAGATCGGCTCGGAGGCGGTGTCGCCGCCGGGGCCCGAGGTGCCGAGCGCCATGCCGAACTTGTCGATGAGCTGCAGGCGCACCGGCGTGTTGGCCGGAATCTGCGCCTTGAACGAGCCGTCGGGGTTGATCGGCACTTCGCCGAGGCGCGCCTGGCCGTCGAACTCGGAGAGGCCGAACATGTTGGGGAAGCCCTCTTCCGACGAGAAGCCCTCGCTCACACGCACCTTGACGGCGTCGCCCTGTACCATGCTCGGGAACATCGTCGAGTCGTAGACGTTGATGGCGCCGATGAGCGTCGCAGTCGTGCCCTGCGCGGTGAACAGCGGCGACAGCGTCGGCGGCTCGGTGCGCGCCATGATCGGCATCGGCGACTGCTCCCACGTGTTCGGATCGTTCACGATCGGGTAGCGCGTCTGGCTCTTGGCGTCGTAGACGTAGATGCCGAAGTCGGGCTCGGCGTTGGCCATCGAGAGCACCTCGGTCTCGACGGGACCGTCGGCCCACGTCGTGAGGTAGCGATTGGCGATGCCCGGCACCGGGATGACGTCGTAGTAACGGCCGACGTCCTTGAATGACGGCGTGCGATCGGCGGGCACGAGCGGCGTCAGGTCGACGGCCGACGAGCGCGCTTCGGACTGCGTCGTGATGTCGGGGCCGCCGAGGTTGACCTGCAGGATCTTGCCGGCCTGGTAGGTGCGGTCGCGCGAGGTGCCGATGGCGACGAGCTGGCCCGGCGCAT
>DASXOU010000140.1:0-6885 GCA_036494045.1 Polyangia bacterium
TGTAGCGCAGCCCGCCGCCGACCGCGGTGTGCAGCTTCGCCAGCTGCACGCTCGTCGAGAACTTCGGGATCTGTCCGTTGCCGCAGATGCCGCCCGGATTTGTCGGCGACGGCGCCAGCACCTCCTCGAGGCTGTTGCCGCTGGTCCTGGGCGCAGCCACGTCGCCCGCGTCGACGAACGCGGTCACGCCGAACCAGTTGCCGAAGAGCTTGACGATGTTGACGCGCAGCTCGCCTTGCAGAAGCAGCATCTGATCGCCGCCGATCGGCAGGTTGGGCGCGCCGGGAAATCCGATCGGCACTTGCAGCGACAAGCGGTTGTAGTTGAAGCCGCGATGCGAATCGGGCCCGCCCATGAAGAAGCGCCGCGTGATCGGCGAGCCGTCGTCGCCTTGGTCGAACATCTGTCCGAACTCGGCGCGCGTCGCCAGCGTGACGCGCTTGCCGCCGGGCATGTAGAGCCGAATTTCCGGCAGCACTTTTTCGTAGGTGAACGAGCCGCCGGCGTAGGTGCCGCCCTCCTCGATGGTGGTGCCGAGGTACGCGCCCTTGTGCGGCGCCAGCGGCTTGTCGCGCAGGTCGAGCGAGGCGTCCTGTTGCAGCCAGGCGACGCGATAGGGATTGGTGTAGCCGTAGAGCTGCGCGGCCGCGTGCGGATCGTTCTGGAACGCCGGCACCGTGTTGAAGAACATGAGGAACGTGAAGTTGTAGGAGAGGCCGAGGTTGACGCGGTTGTGCCACAGCGGCCGCGTCACGCCGATGGTCGTGCGCGGGCCGTGATACTGGTACGCGTAGTCGATGCCGACGTCGTAGCCGACGATCCACTTGAGATCGTAGTGCGGCGCCAGGAAGTCGGGCTGCGTGAAGGTCGCCTCCGCCTTCAGCGATGGGCCGTTCGACGGTCCGCCGGTGGGCGCGCCGATCGACTCCGGATTGACGAGGAACACCCAGCCGGGCTCGAGGCGCAGCTTGAGCGTGCGCAGCCCGCCGAGGAAGTTGTATTTGGTGTACTGGCCGGCGAGGTGCGCGTCGTAGCGCGTCGACTCGAAGTCGATGCCGGCGCCGAGGCGCAGCTCGTGGAACTTGCCCTCGTGCACGGTGATGATGATGTCGGCGAGGTCGGGATCGCTCGGATCGTGCTCGTACTCCACCTTCACCGACGCGAAGACGCCGAGGTTGTAGATGCGCCCGCGCACCTCGTCGAGCAGGCGCGGATCGAACGGCTTGCCTTCGCGCAGGTCGGCGTGCTCGAGGATGAGGAGCGGATCGATCACGTTGTAACCGCGGATGTAGACGTGGCCGATGCGCGCCTTGGGTCCGGGATCGACGTTGTAGGTCACGTTGGCCGAGCGCGCGTCGCGATCGACGTCGACCTCGCCTTTGACGTCGGCCCAGGCGAAGCCGATGTTCTTGAGCCGAGTCTCGACGATGCCCTTCTGCTCGAGATACTTCTCGTGATCGAAGATGGCGCCGCGCGGCAGCGTCAGCTTGAGCTTGCGATGCAGCTTCTGCGCTTCGGGGCCGATCGGATCGAGCCCGTCGACGGTGAGCTGATCGATCTTGGTGGCCGGCCCCTCGTCGACGACGAGGCGCACGTCGACCGCCTTGCCGCCCTTGATCGGCTTGACCTCGGCGCTGGTCACGTGCGCGGAGAAGTAGCCGTGCGCCGCGTAATAGGCCTCGATGCGCTTCTTGTCGACGTCGACCTCGAACGGATCGAGATAGTGCTTGGGCGACAGCGGGATCCAGCTCGTGTTTTCGAGCGCGATCTTGGACTTCAGGTCCTTGGCCTTGACGTGCTTGACGCCGTCGATCTTGAGGCTGTGGATCCATGGCCGTCCGTCGGCTTTTTCGGCAGCGCAGCCGCCGGCGAGCAGCAACGAAAGCCACGCAATTGCCCCACGGCGCATCGGCGATCGGTTGTGCATGCGACGTGCCGTGTGGCCCGTAGTCAGACGCCGAGCGGCGGAGGGAGGGAGCGGCGCGCTACCTCGAGCACCTCACGGGCGCGATCGGGATGCGTGTTCCACTGCTCGATGAGCTCCCACGGATCATTGGCGCGCGGGATCAGATCGGCGAGCGACTCGGCGGCGGCGGCGCGCACCTTGCGACTGCTGTCGCACGCCAAGAGGAGCAGCAGCTCCTCGATGCGGTCGGGATAGGCGTCGACGAACCAGCCGAGAGCGCGCGCGGTCTGCGCGCGGACCTCGGTGCGCCCGTCGCAGGCGAGCCGCGCGAGCAGCTTGAGCGTCGCGTAGGGCACCGACAGGTGCAGCTCCGGCACCGACGAGAACAGCTCGCGCAGCACGTCCGACGACAGCCGGCTGGCCAGGTGCGGCTCCCCGAGCTCGGCGGCGAGCAGCGCCGCGGCCAGCGCGTCCTCGTTCGTGAGATTCTTGCGCGCCAGACTCAGCATGCCGACGTAAGGAGCAATCCGAGGGCCAGCGACGGGCGGGGAGGTTGCCGGCGCTGGTCCACACAGAAATTGGAACGGAAGTTCGAAAAGTGGAACTGAAGTTCCGTTCGCAATAGGCGGCAGGCGACAGGCGGCTGGCAGCGGGCGATGTCGCAGCCGGACGTGCTGCGATCGCCTAGCAAAGCTGCTCAATTCGCCACGTCTGCGCGTTGCCCTGTAGCCTGCCGCCTGTCGCCTGCCGCCTGTTTGCTTTTAATGGGGGCCGTGTTTCTCCGGCGGATCATATTTGCCGTTGCCGTCCACATCGAGGAATACCGGATTGGTCAGCGCCAGCGGCCGCACGTCGAACCGCTTGCGGTCGCCGACCACCGGCGCCATCGGCTCGTCGCCGTCGACGCGCAAAACGACCCACGCGTCGCGCGCCACGTGCAGCGGCAAGGTCTCGTGCAGGCGCACCGCATTGGTCGACTTGTCGACGTGCCAGCGATGCGCCTCGTGCCCGTCGACGTACAGCACCGCCGACGACACGCTCACCCACGGCGCCGCGCGCACCTCGAGCTCGACCTTGGCGTCGCCGCCGCGCGCCGCCGCCACGTCGCCGAGCCCGGCGCCGTCGACCTTGAGCAGCACGAACGGCCCGGTCGTGAAGAAACAGTGGTGCCCCTTGACCGCGCGCGGCACCTCGAGCGGATCGCGCAGCGACTGCGGCTTGTCCTCCTGCACGCGCACGTAGTTGCGCGGATAGCCGCCGATGTTGTGGTCGAGGTGGTGCGTGTCGGAGTTGCCGGTCGCGGTGACGATGTGCCCGTGCGCGAGCAGCGCGAACCAATCGTCGATGACGCGATCGATCGATCGCCCCTCGGAGTCCTGATAGCCGTTGAGCACCTCGACGGCGTCGAAGTCGAAGCTGAAGCCGGGCTTGGTCGACTTGTCGGCGCGCGCGTCGAGCCCGCCGATGTTGAAGTAGCCGATCTCGCCGTCGATGCGCGGATGGTGCACGTTGATGACGGCGTCGGGCGCGTGCGTGCGCACGTCGGCGAAGAAGTCCTTGGGCCCGCGGCCGTGCACCAGCACCGCGCCCTGGCCCGCGCGCTCGAGATCGTGCGTCAGCGGCCAGGCGCCGAAATGCCCCCAGCCGTTCGTCGTCAGCTCGTCACCGACGGCGCTGGTGATGTAGCGGCCGACGCCGAGCTCGTCGATCACCGGCGCATAGTTCGAGACCACGTTGTGATCGGTCGACGTGATGAGCTCGACGCCGTCGGAGACGAACTCGAAGATGCGATCGTGCATGGGCACGTGCGAGTCGGACGAGTGCGCGGCGTGCACGTGGAAGTCGGCGCTGATCCAGCCCGACGTGTCGACGACGTGCTTGAGCCGCGCGCGCACCACCGTCGTGCGTCCGGCGACGATGCGCACCTTCTTCTCGACGGCGAGATCCCACTCCGGCCCGCGGCTGACGTAGACGTCGTAGCTGCCGACCGGCACGTGCGCGACGCCGACGCCGGCGATGGAGAGGATGCGATCATAGGCGAGCACGGTGCCGTCGCCGTCCTGGCGCCCGATGTCGTTGCGCGTGAAGCGCGGATCGGGCGTGCCGTCGACGCCGACGAGCGTGAGCTTGCACGGGATGAGCGCGTCGCTGTCGGCGTCGCGCACCTCGTAGGTCAAGCCGCCCTCGGCCGGCAGCGTCGGCAAGGCCGGCGCCGTCGATCGCGCGCGCACGAGGAGGCCCAGCGACGCCAGCACACACACCACGACGAGCGGCAACAGTGGACGCAGCTTCACGCCGCCAGCATATCACTCCGCCGCCGACGGCTGACGGGCGATGGCGGACGGCCGTTCTCCGTCGAGGAATCGATTGATCGCCGGCAGATCGATGGGCTTGCGAAACAGCGCCTCGATGAGCCCCGGCTCCGCCTGCCCGTCGAGCGCGCCCGGCTCCCAGCCGGTCACCAGCGCCACGCGCATCGCCGGCTGCCGCGCGCGCAGAATCCGCGCCAGCTCGATCCCGTTCATGTCCGGCATCGCCAGATCGACGAGCGCCACGTCGAACGGCTCGCGCGCGCGCCCGAGCGCCGCCAGCGCGTCCTTGCCGCTCTCCGCCGCCACCACGTCGTGCCCCGAAAGCCCGAGCAGCTCGGTCAGCGTCTCGCGATTGCCGGCGTCATCGTCGACGACGAGGATGCGCCGCGCCGGCGCCGTGCTCGCCTTCGCCGACGGCGACGGCGACTGCGCCGGCGCGGGCGGCAGATGCAGCCGCATCGTCAACCGCCCGCCGCGCGCCTCGACCACCAGATCGCCGCCCCAGCGACGCGCGCGATCGCGCGCCGCCGCCAGCGTCACGCCGCGCTCCGACGCCGACGCCAGCGGATCCTCGCCGGCGGCGTGCTGCACCGGATGCGTCATCACCAGCGCCGCTCCGTCGCGATCCTGCCGCGTCGTTGCCGTCAAGACGCCGCCGCCCGCCATCGCCTCGCGCGCCTCCAGGATCAGCGTCGACACCAGCTCGCGCAGCTCGCTCGGCTGCGCCAGCACCGGCTTGACCTCGCCGAGCCGCGCGTCGACGCGCACCGCCTTGCGCTCGGACGACATGGTCAGCTCCGGCCGCACCAGATCGAGCGCCTCCATGAGCACGTCGTTGAGCGGCACCGCGCGCGGCGGCGCGTTCGGCTGCCGCGCCGCGAGCTGCTGCAGCCGCGTCAAGAGGCCCGCCGCGCGCACCACCGCCTGCTCGACCGCGTACAGATGGCGCGCCACCGGCTCCGACGGCGCCGCCAGCTCCTTTTGCACCAGCGACAGCGACATCGAGATCGCGTTGAGCTCGTTGTTGAGCGCCGACGCCGTCGCCGTCGCCAGCTCGGCCATCGCCTGCCCGTGCGCGCGTCGAAGCAGCCGCGCGTGCAGCGCCGTCAGCTCGCGATCGGCGCGCCGCAGCTCGTCGTCGTGCCGCAGCTCGACGCTGACGTCGCGCAACAGCTCGACCGCGCCGACCAGCTCGTTGGCCTCGTGCAAGGGAAACGCGCGCGTCTCGCACAGCCGCTCTTCGCCGGTCTTGGCGTTGCGCACGCGCACCCGCTCGGCCGCCACCTCGCGCCCCGAGCGCAGCGCCGCCAGCGCCGGCCCGCGCCCCGGCTTGCCCACCATCTCGGCCGCCCTGCGCCCGAGGATGAGCTCGATCGGTCCCGCCGCCATCGCCACCGCGCCGCGCCGGTCGAGCACGATCACCACTTCGCTCAGCTGCGCCAGCGCCCGCGCCACGCTCGACAGCCGCACCCGCGCCTCCGCCTGCTCGCTGGCGCGCGCGTAGTCGCGCGACACGCGCACCACCGCCTCGTTCATCGCATCGGCAAGCAGCAGCGCCACCGCCGTCGGCAGATCGCCGCGCCGCTTCGACCACTCTTGCACCACCGCCGTCTCGAGCAGGCTGAGCTCGCGCTCGGCGTCGCGCAGCCGCGCCTTTTCGGCGAACCGCGCCGCGCCACGCCCGGCCAGCCGCTCGCCGAACACGCGCGCCGGATCTTCCGCGTCGCGCAGCATGCCCGCCAGATCGTCGATGAGCGGCGCCATCGCCGTGTCGAAGTCGGCCGGCGCCAGCGCCGCGCCGCGTAGCTCGTGCCGCCAGCAATTCACGATCGCCGCTCGCTCGCGCAGCAAGAAGGCGCTCAGCTCCTCGGCGGCCGTGCGTGCCAAACAGTACCTCCGGGGATCGAGCGAGCAAGACGCGTGCGCGCCCGAGTTCGGTACGTTCGGTGCACCATTCGATCGCGTGCAACTCGCCGTCGAAGACATCGATCTCGCGCAGCTCGCCGGCGCCATGCGTCGCTGCTACGGCCGACACCTCTACGCCAGCTACCTGCGCGGCAAGACGCTCATGCGCGACGCCATCGTCCTCGAGCTCCACTGCTCCAGCTACGAAGCCGAAGAGCTGGTCGAGACGCTCGAGCTCATGGGTTACGTGCGCTTCCCGCACCTCGCCGACGAGACCCATCCGCTGACGCGGCACTCGTGGATCATCGCCGAGGAGCCGGCGCCGTGAGCCGCTCATGAGCGACCGCATGTGGAACGTCTTATGGAACCTCGGCCTGCTCGTCGGGCTCGTCGGCATGCCGGCGATGCTCGGCTTTCTCGCCGGCGGCTCGATCGAAGCCGCGTCCAAGGCGCCGGTGCTGCCCTGGCGCCTCCTCTTCTGCGCGCTCGGCGTGCTCGTCGGTGGCTTCGCCGCCTGGCGCACGCTCGCGCCGAAGGTCACGCGTCGGCGAGAGTGAGCGGCCAGCGATCGTCGATGGGCTGCACGATCTCGCCGCGCGGCGCCAGCGCGCCGATGGTCGCGCCGTAGAGCAGGTGCGCCGGCAACACCAGCGCCGCCAGCGCCGGCTCGCGCGACGCCACGAATCCGAGCCCGACGAGCGGCGCGTATACCGCCACCGCAACGCCCCACAACGCGAGCCCGAAGAACATCCCCGACGCCAC
>DASXOU010000141.1:0-4244 GCA_036494045.1 Polyangia bacterium
CGCTGGGCCGTTTCATTCTTGCGACAGCGCGCGCCTCGTCGCCGCGTCCGGCGGCTTTGAGCGCCGCCGCCACCCGCGCGCGCTCGCTCACGAACGCAAGTCGGAGAAGCCCATCTGCTCGGGGTTGTAGTAGCTCCCGAAGCTGAACGTGTGCCACGAGTCGAGCCAACCGAAGTTGGCGTGCCCTCTGTCGCCCGCCCGCCGAATCGCGATCATCGTCCGTCTCCTTTCACGCCGCTTGGGTCTTCGCCGCCAAAATCGCCTCGACCTCGATGCCGATCTCGACCTTCTCGCCGACGAGGACGCCGCCGGCCTCGAGCGCCACGTTCCAGTGCAGCCCGAAGTCCTTGCGGTTGACCGAGGTCGACGCGCTGAAGCCGGCGCGCTCGCCGCCCCACGGATCCTTGGTCGTGCCCAGGCTCTCCACCTTCAGCTGTACGGCCTTGGTGACGCCGTGGATCGTGAGATCGCCGTGGAGCACGAGCTCCTCGCCGCTGCCCGAGACCGACGTGCTCTTGAAGGTGAGCGTCGGATACTTCTCGACGTCGAAGAAGTCGGGCGAGCGCAGGTGCGCGTCGCGCTTCTCCTCGCGCGTGTCGATCGACGCCGCTTCGATGGTGACGTCGATCTTGGTCGCCGATGGGTTCTTCGGATCGTATTCGAACGTGCCGCCCCACTTGTTGAAGTGGCCGCGCACCTTGCTGATCATGAGGTGACGGACGGAGAAGCCGACGATCGAGTGAACATTGTCGAAAGTCCAGGTCGCCATGTTGTTGCCTCCTGCCGGTCCGTAGAGCATTCGCCGCGCCAAGTGTAAGCATTCGATATCTGTACGATACAAATCGTGGCGCGAATCAAAATGAGACACTACAGTCTCAATATGAAAATAGCCGATCTGGACCTTCGCGAGCTCGCGGACTTCCCGCCCACGGGCGGCGTGCTGCGCTTCGCAGGCGAGCGCGTGATCATCATGGACACGGTCGCGCTCGGGATCTTGCGCAAGGAGCTGATCGAGACGATCGGCGTCACCGTCGCGCGCGGCGTGCTCACGCGCTTCGGCTACGCGCACGGCTGGCGGACCGCGCAAGCGATGCGCGCGCAGTTTCCCTGGGAGAACGAGCGCGAGTGGCGCATCGCCGGCGGGCGGCTGCATACGCTGCAGGGCATGGTGCGCATCGAGCCGGTGGTGCACGCGCCCGGCGAGCCGGAGCCGTTCGCCGACGGGATCTGGCACGAGTCGTACGAAGCGGAGCAGCACCTGTTGCAGTTCGGCCGCGCCGACGAGCCGGTGTGCTGGACGCTGACCGGCTTCGCCAGCGGCTATCTGTCGTTCTGCAACGGCAGGGAGATCATCTGCATCGAGCAGCGTTGCGTCGGCAAGGGCGACGCCGCCTGCCACATGATCGGAAAGCCGCGCGAAGAATGGGGCGACGCCATCGCCGAAGTGGTCGGCTACTACCAGAAGCAGTGCCTCGACGCGGGGCTGGCGAAAGTGACGGCGGCGCTCAAGCAGGCCGAATCGCGGCTGCGCGCCAAGAAGAAGCAGCTCGAGGAGGCCAAGGTCGACGATCCGGCCGGGCTGGTGGCGCGCTCGCCCGAGATGCAGAAGGTGCTGGAGCTGGCGCGGCGCGTGGCGCACGTCGACTCGACCGTGCTGGTGACCGGCGAGAGCGGCGTCGGCAAGGAGCGCGTGGCGCGCTTCATCCATGACGAGTCGTCGCGGGCGGCGCGGCCGTTCGTGGCGATCAACTGCGCGGCGGTGACCGAGACGCTGCTCGAGTCGGAATTGTTCGGGCACGCCAAAGGCTCGTTCACCGGCGCGACCACCGATCGCGCGGGGCTGTTCGAGGCGGCGCACGGCGGCACCCTGTTTCTCGACGAGGTCGGCGAAGTGCCGGCGGCGATGCAGGCCAAGCTGTTGCGCGTGTTGCAGGAGCGCGAGGTGCGGCGCGTGGGCGAGAACAAGAGCCGGCCCATCGACGTGCGCGTCTTGGCCGCGACCAACCGCGATCTCGGCGCTGCCGTCGAGAGCGGCGCGTTTCGCAAGGATCTGTTCTATCGGCTGCGCGTGGTCGAGCTGCGCATTCCGCCGCTACGCGAGCGGCGCGCCGACATCCTGCCGTTGGCGCGGCAGTTCCTGGCGACGGCGGTCGAGCGCGCCAAGCGCAAGATGTGCGGCCTCACGGCCAAGGCGGCCGATCAGCTGATGCGCTACGACTGGCCGGGCAACGTCCGCGAACTGGAGAACGCGATCGAGCGCGCCGTGGCGCTGTCGGTCGGCACGCAGATCGGATCCGACGACCTGCCCGAGGAGGTACGCATCGCGCTACCCGCGGTCTACGCGCCCGGCAGAGTGCGCACCCTCGAGGACGTCGAGCGCGACTACATCCTCGCCGCGCTGCACGCCAACGCCGGCAACCGCACGAAAACCGCCCACCAACTCCGCATCGGCATCGCCACCCTACACCGCAAGCTGAGGGCCTACGAACGGCGTGCCTAAAAACCATTCCACAGGGAGGTCAGGGAGCAATTCATGATTCGGATCCGAAAATTGTTTTGTCTCTCTCCCTGATCTCTCTGATCTCCCTGTCGTCTCAAGGCGTGACGTCGACGGTCAGGCCCTCGCTGGCGACGAGGGTGGACATGGAGGGGGCGTTTGCGCGGCACCAGGCGCGGGCGTGGTTGCCGATGAGGTCGAGGGCGTGATCGTCGCGCCATGGATCGTGGTGGTGTAGCGCGATGGTGCGCGCTTCGGCGTCGCGGGCGAGCGCGAGCGCGTCGTCGACGACCGAGTGGCCCCAGCCGCGTTTGGCGGGCATGTCCGCGGGCATGTACTGCGCGTCGTGGATCATGAGGCCGACGCCGTGCGCGAAGCGCGCCAGCTCCGACGGCGGCGCGACCAGCCCGGTGACCGGTGCGCCGAGCTCGTTGTCGGTCAGGTAGCAGACGCTCGAGCCGTCGGCGTCGTCGATGCGGAAACCTTCGCAGCCGCCCGGGTGATTGAGCGCGACCGCGCGCACCGTCGCCGAGGCGGCGCGCACCGGCCCGCCGGCGAACGGCGGCCGCTCGAGGTGCGCCGGCAGATCGGCGATGCGCACCGGGAAGTGCTCGCCGTCGAAGAGCACGCCCTTCAAGATCGACGCCTCGGCGCGCTTGGACATCGAGTGCAGGATGACGTGCGCCTCTTTGCGATAGAGCGGCGCGAAGAAGGGCGCGCCGATGATGTGGTCCCAGTGCGCGTGCGTGACGAAGACGTTGATCGGCGACGGCAGCGCGCCGCCGCCGGCGAGGAGCTCGTCGCCGAGCACGCGGATGCCGGTGCCCATGTCGAAGACGACGAGCGTGCCGTCGACGGTGCGCACGCTGACGCAGACGGTGTTGCCGCCGTAGCGCACCGTCGACGGGCCGGGCGTGGCGATCGAGCCGCGCACGCCGTAGAAGGTCACGCGCATCAGCTTCGCGTTCCTTGCGGCAGCCCGGCGTAGGCGCGCGCATATTGCGGCGGCACCGGCGCCGGCCGGCCGAGCGCGCGCGCGGCGTGGATCGGCCAGTACGGATCGCGGAGCAGCTCGCGCGCGAGCATGACCAGGTCGGCGCGGCCGCTCGATACGATCTCGTCGGCTTGCGCCGGCTCGGTGATCATGCCGACGGCGGCAGCGAGGATGCCGGTCTTGCGCACCGCTTCGGCGAACGGCACCTGGTAGCCGGGCGCGACTGGGATCTTCAC
Source organism: Polyangia bacterium (assembly GCA_036494045.1). Lineage (GTDB taxonomy): Bacteria > Myxococcota_A > Polyangia > Palsa-1104 > Palsa-1104 > JAQBQH01. The sequence continues at coordinate 3,728 of DASXOU010000141.1, forward strand.
GCCGGGGACGACGCCGCCCGAGCTGCAGTCGATGACGTCGACGCCCTCTTGCTTGACGCGCGTGGCGAGCGCGACCGTGTCCTCGAGCGTCCAGCCGCCGTCGACCCAGTCGCTGCAGGAGAGGCGCAGCGCCAGCGGCAGGCGATCGGGCCAGACGCGACGCACCGCTCGCACGATCTCGATGACGAAGCGGCAGCGATCGGGGAAGCTGCCGCCCCAATCGTCGGCGCGCTTGTTGGACAGCGGCGAGAGGAACGAGTGGATCAAGTAGCCGTGGGCGCCGTGAAGCTCGAGCCAGTCGAAGCCGGCGGCGCGCGCGCGCTCGGCGGCGTCACGAAAGCGGGTCACGATGGCGCCGATCTCGTCGACGGTGAGCGCGTGCGGCAGGCGCCAGCCATCGGCGAACGGCAAGGCGCTCGGCGCGACCGGCTGCCAGCCGCCGTCGGCGTCGGCGTTCGGCCGATCGCCGGTCATTAATATCGCTGCGCTCTGCGCCCCCGGCTGCGCCGGATGGGCC
>DASXOU010000142.1:0-12070 GCA_036494045.1 Polyangia bacterium
GATCCCAGGAGCGGATGTCGTCGGCGGTGCCGTCCTGCTTGTCCTTGCCCTTGGACCAGACGTCGGCGCTGTCGCCGCCGTGCGTCGACGGGCAGACGTACATGAGCGGCTGGCCCCAGTCGTCCTTGGGATCTTTGGTCAGGTACTTCTGCGCGACGAGATCGGAGAGCTGCTTCGGGCAGGAGTCGGTGTTGTCCGTCGCGTAATGGACGAGCGACTCCTGCACGTTGTGAATGATCATCTTGGTGTTCTTGACCTTCGCCTTCTCGAGCTGGCTCATGGCGCCGACGGCGACGGCGCCCATGATCATGCCGATGATGGCGACGACGACCATGATCTCGACGAGCGTCATGCCGCGGGTGCGGCGGCGGCGCTTGGCGAGGGTCTTTCCAAACCTGCGGTCCATGATCTCCTCCTCAGTTCATCCGACGAAGTCGTTCATTTGCATGATCGGCATCAAGATCGAGAAGACGACGAAGGCGACCGAGCCGCCCATGAGCAGGATCATCACCGGCTCGAGCAGCGTGGTCAGGCGCCCCATCGTCAGATCGATCTCGAGATCGTAGGCGCGCGCCACTTCCTCGAGCATGCCCTCGAGCTGGCCCGAGCGCTCACCGACGGAGATCATGTGCGTGACGATGGGCGGAAACTCGCCCGAGCGCTTGAGCGGCGCGGCGATCGATTCGCCTTCCTGGATCGATCCCTTGGCTTCCTCGACCACCTTTTGCAAGACGGTGTTGCCGAGGATCGCCTTGACGATGTCGAGCGCGCGCAAGAGCGGCACGCCCGACGCCAGCATGGTCGACAGCGTCTTGGAGAAGCGGGTGATCGCGATCTTGCGCGCCAGCGGGCCGACCACCCACAGCTTCAAGACGATGCGATCGACGACGGCGCGCCCGCGCGGCGTGTTCTTCCAGCGACGGAACATGATGACGCCGCCGATGATGAAGCCGAGGATGACGAGCCCCTTCCAGCTCGACACTGTGTCGGAGATCCCGATGAGGAGCTGCGTGTTCCACGGCAGCGCCTGGCCGGTGTCGGCGAAGATCGACGTCACCTTGGGAACGACCGAGACCATGAGGATGGTCATGATGCCGGCGCCGATCACGGTCATCGCGATCGGGTAGAAGAGCGCCGAGATGATCTTGCCGCGCAGCCGGTTCTGCGCCTCGAGGAAGTCGGCGAGGCGGAACATGACCGGCTCGAGGTTGCCCGACGCCTCGCCGGCGCGGACCATGTTGACGTAGAGGTCCTGGAAGATCTTGGGATGGCGCGCCATCGCGTCGCCGAGCGACGAGCCTTCGTTGACTTGCGTCTTGACGTCGGCGAGGACGCGCTTGAGCCCGGCGCGCTCAACCTGATCGACGAGCGCGGAGAGCGAATCGGCGAGCGGCACGCCGGCCTTGAGCAGCGTGCCGAGCTGGCGCGTGAGCACGGCGACGGAGCCGCGGTCGGCCGTCTCGCGATCCCTCCAGTAGCGCATGGCGGCGACGGGATTGAAGAGCGCGAGCAGCCCCACGCCGGCGGCGGTGCCCGCGCCTTGCGCGATGGCGGCGGCGCGCAATGCCGCCTCTTTCGCCTCGGTGATGAGCACTCCGTCGCGCTTCAGGTTCGCGCGCAACGCGCGCAGGTTGTCCGCGTCCTTGACGCCGGACACCGCCTTACCGCGCGTATCGAATCCTTTGTACGAGAATACCGGCATATTCGTAATACCGTTTCCGGTTACTCCTCATCCTTGGCGGTCACCATCATCACTTCTTCGATGGTGGTGATGCCGGCCTGCACCTTGCCGACGCCGTCGTCGCGCAGCGTGCGCATTCCCTTCGACACGGCCAATTGTTTGATCGTGTTCGAATCGGTGTTTTTCAGAGCGAGCTGGCGCACGTCGTTGTCGATGAGCAACAGCTCGTAGATGCCCATTCGGCCGATGTAGCCCGACTTCGAGCAGCGCGGACAGCCGCCTTCGCGCGCCGTGTAGAGCATGCCCTTGGGCGGCGGCGTGTACTTCGAGCGAATCGGCGGAATGCGAATGGCGCCGTCGTAGAAGGCGAACGGATCGAGGTTCACCTTGCGCAGCTCGTCTTCGGTCGGGCGATAGAGCGTGCGGCAGTCGGGGCACAAGCGGCGCACCAGGCGCTGCGCCAAGAGTCCCACCAGCGACGACGCGACCAGGAACGGCTCGATGCCCATGTCGACGAGACGCGTGATCGCGCTGGAGGCGTCGTTGGTGTGGACCGTCGAGAACACGAGGTGGCCGGTGAGCGACGCTTGGATCGCCATGCCCGCGGTCTCGCCGTCACGAATTTCGCCGACCATGATGACGTCGGGATCGTGGCGCAAGTAGCTGCGCAACACCGACGCGAACGTCAGCTCGATCTTGGAGTTGATCGGAACCTGCGTGATGCCTTCGAGCTGATACTCGACCGGATCCTCGACGGTGAGGATGTTCAAGTCGGGCGTGTTGATCTTGGCCAGGCAGGCGTACAGCGTCGTCGTCTTGCCCGAGCCGGTCGGGCCGGTGACGAGGATGATGCCGTGCGGCCGATGAATGAGCTCGTCGATGACGACGAGGTGATCGTCGCCGAAGCCGATGTCGGACAGATCGTGGAGAACGCTCGAGCGATCGAGCCGACGAATCGTGATGCGCTCGCCGTTGACGCCGGGCGCCGTCGCGACGCGCATGTCGATGTCCTTGCCGGCGATCTTGCGGCGGATGCGCCCGTCTTGCGGCAGGCGCTTCTCGGCGATGTTGAGCCCGGCCATGATCTTGACGCGCGACAAGATCGAGTTCACGTAGTTGCGATTGGCGCGCTTGACCTCCATCAAGTTGCCATCGACGCGATAACGCACGATCAATTCTTTTTCGCGCGGCTCGATATGGATATCCGACGCGCGCTCCTTGACCGCGTTGAACATGAGCGAGTTGACCCAGCGGATGATCGGCGCCTCGTCGGTGAGGTCGAGGATGTCGGTGAGCTCCTCGGCCTCGCCGTCCATGTCGCCTTCGCCCTCACCGAGATCGACGCCGCCGCCCTCCTGGCGCGCGTAGATCTTGTTGATGGCCTCGACGATCTTCGCCGACGGCACGACCACCGGCAGGATCTCGGCGGCGAGCGCGCGCCTGACGTCGTCGAGCGCGTGCACGTCGAGCGGATCGGCGACCGCGACCTCGACGCCGCGCCCGTTGCGGCGGATCGGCATGATGCGATGCTGCTTGGCGAAGTTGATCGGCACGCGCAGCGCCAATTCCGATTCGCACTCTTCGGGCTTGATCTCGTTGACCATCGGCAGATCGAGCTGCGACGCCAGCGCGTGCAGCATCTGCTCTTCGGTCACGTAGTTGCGGCGCACCAGGATCTCGCCGATGCGCCCGCCCTCCTCGCGCTGCACGCGCAAGGCGTCGTCGAGCTGCTGCTCGGTGAGCTGCGTCTGCCGAATGAGGATCTGGCCGAGCGCGCGCGGATGCGAGCCCGAGGCCGGCATTTCGCCGGTGGCGCGCACCGCGGTGATTTCGTCCTCGATCTGCATCAGCTCGTCCTCGTCGTCCTCGTCCTCGTTCGCCCTCGCTCGTTACTGCTGCTGCGGCGGCGGCATGATCACGCGCGGCGGCGGCGGCGGCGGCGCATCGACCGTCACTTCGCCCGACATATCGCGACCGAGCAGCTGCTCGGCGTTGCGCAGCTCGTTCGCCTCGTCCTCGGCCTCGTGCGCGGTCCGATTGATCTCCTCGAGCAGGCCGCGCTTGCGCCGATAATCGACCTCCGCGTCATAGTCCTTGTCGTCGCGGAACGCCGAATAGCGCTCCATGAATTCCCGTCGCTCGCGCAGCTTGCGCTCGAAGATCCGCCTGAGATCGCCGGGCTCGTTGATGATGTACGGCGTCAGGATGATCAGAAGGTTCTGCTTCTGGATCGTCTTCTGCGTCGACTTGAACAGATATCCGAGGATCGGGATATCACCGAGCAGCGGAACCTTGTTCACCGTTTCTGACACGGAATCCTTGATCAGGCCACCGAGCACGATCGACTGCTGATCGCGGATGGTGACGACCGACTTGATCGTGCGCTTGCTCGTCGCCGGACCGAGCCCGTTGAAGTTGGGGTTCGAGACGTCCGACAATTCGTTGTCGATCTCGAGGCGCACGTAATCGGAGCCGCTGACGTGCGGCGTGATCTCGAGCTTGAGCGCGACGTCCTGGCGCTGCACCGAGGTGCCGAAGCCGAAGGTCGCGCCCGGCAGCGAGCCGGTGGCGCCGCTGGCGCCGGGCACGCCCGCCGTGGGAAATCCGCCGAGCGAGCCGGGGAAGGGCAGGTTCTGACCGACCTGGATCGTCGCCTTCTCGTTGTCGGTGGTGAGGATGTGCGGCATCGACACCACGTTGACGTCGCCGTTGTTCTGTAGCGCCTGCACGAACACGCCAAAGCTCGGCACCGACGTGCCCGGCGGCAAGCCGAGGATGGTGTCGGCGCCGGGGATCGCCGGACCGCGCAGACCGGCGGCCAGGCCCGACAGCGCCGACGGCGAGAAGAGCAGCGAGTTAACGTCCGACGACGGCTCCGATCCGCCGAACAGGAGCGACTGGTTCCCGCCCGTGTTCAGCGTCGAGCCGCCGTGCCACGCGACGCCGAGCTTGCGCGTCTTGTCGACGGAGATCTCCAGGATCGTCGCCTCGACGAACACCTGGTGGCGCACGATGTCGAGCTTCTTGATGAGCTCGTGCACCGTGATGTAGTCGCGCCCCGACGCCAGGATGACGAGCGAGTTGGTCGGCTTGTCCGACGAGATGCGCACGTCGCCTTCGAAGAGGCCGGTCTTGCCGCTCGCGCTCGTCGAGCCGCCCGACGGCGACGGCGGACGGACCGACGAACCGGAGGTGGAGCCCGAGCTGCCGCTGCGGCTCACCGCCGCGCCGAGACCGCCGAGCGTGCCGGCGACGTCGTCGGCGTTGGCGTTCTCGAGCGGCACCACGTGCACCAGATCGGTCGCCTGATCGCCGGCGCGGATCGACATCTGGTCGAGCCGCTTGACCAGCGCGAGGATGCGCCGATAGGCGTTCTCCGTCGAGACGATCACCAGGATGCTCTGTCGATCGTCGGGGATGATCTGCGAGACCGACAGATCCGATCCCGGCGGGCCGCCCGATCCGACCAGCTCGTGCGTCGCCGGCGTCGTCGCCAGGTTGGGGCCGCGCCGGCCACCGCCCGGCGGCGCCGTCCCCGCCTTGGTTACGTTGAAGATGCTCGACAGCATCGCCGCCATGTCGGTCGCCGCCACGGTGCGCAGCTTGATGACCCAGATCTTCTCGCCGCCCATCGGCACGTCGAGCTGGTGCACGACGTCTTCCATGCGCTTGATGTTCGACGCCAGGTCGGTGATCACGAGCGTGTTGGTCGGCGCGTAGCCCGTGATGTCGCCGTCGCGGCTCTTCAAGCGATCGAGCACCGCCTTGACCTCGTCGGGGCTCACGTGCTCGAGGCGCAGAAGCCGCGTCACGAACTGATCCTGCGCCGGCGGATTGTTGTCGCCGCCGTAGGTCGGGATCGCGCTCTCACGCGCGCGGTTCGACTCGATGATCTTGAGGACCTTGCCTTCCGGTTGAATCGTCAGCCCCATCGTCTCGAGCGCCGACAGGAACATGCGATAGACCTCGGGCGCGGTGACGGTGTCGGGCGCGATGATCGTGACCTTCGACTGGCGGATCGTGCCGGGGACGATGATCGGCCGGCACATCATCGGCGAGATCGAGTTGAGCAGCGCCATCAGATCGACTTCACCGCGCAGCTCCCACTTGAACTTCTTGTTCGCCGGATATTTCTGGCACTCGTGCAGCGCCTCCTGCTCGCCCGGCAAAGGCGGCGCGTTGCCGAGCTGCGCCGTCGACGGCGTGCCCGACGGCGGCGTCGCCGTGCGCGTCCCCGGCGGCGGAATGTTGCGCCCCTGCGCCGCGGCGACGGCAGGAAAAAGGAAGACCACCAAGGCGATGCGCATCGGTCGAGTCAAATTCGTCCTCATCGGATTTCGTAGGTGAGCGTGAGCGGCTGGCCGCGCCGGACGATGCGCACGGCCAGCTCGGTCGCGGTGCGAAGCTTGGAGTAGAGCTCGAGCGCCTTTTCCGGCGACGTCATGTCCATGCCGTTGATGGTCTCGATCGTGTCGCCGTTCTCGAAGCCGAGCCGCGTCCAGAAGCTGCCCGAACGCAGCGCGAACAGGCGAAAGCCGTCGGCCTTGCCGTCGCGCATGGACGGCACGATGCGCGCCGACGTCGCCAGCATCGTGGTGTCGCCAAGGACGCGATCGAACAATTTGCGATCGATGACGCAGTGGCCGGGCGTCTTGCAGACGATGCCGCGATCGAGCTCGGCCTCGCCGATCGCGCCCGGCGCCGGCGGACCATCGACGCGCACCACGGTCTCGTCGGCCAGCTTGATGCCGAGCTCGGCCAGCGCCGACTGAATCGGTCCGCGCCAATCCTTCGCCACCTGCAAGGACGGCGCGAACGTGAGCTCCTTGTCGAGGAGGTGCGAGGGCACGAGATAGCGCACGCAGTCGTTGCGCGCCATCAGGTCGAGCAGCGCGCGCAGCGTCATCGCGCCGGCGGGACGATGGATCGCCTCGTGACGCGCGCGGCATGCCGCCGGATCGCCGCCGACGACGACGAGCTGCGCGAACAACGCCGCCGCGATCACCGCGCTCATGTGGCTCGCTCGCTCATCGGATCGAATAGTCCAGCGCGACCGTCTCGCCGCGTCGCTCGACCTGCACCGACAAGTGGCTCGCGTTGCGCAGCTTGGTGTAGAGCCCGAGCGCCGCGTCGGGCGTGGTCATTTCGCTGCCGTTGATCGCCTTGATGGTGTCGCCGTTCTGCAGGCCGATGCGCCCGAAGATCGACTGCGGCCGGATCGCGTACAGCTTGAAGCCGTTGGGCTTGCCGTCCTTGATCGACGGCACGAAGCGCGCCGCCGTCGCCAGCATGGTCGTGTTCGACAGCAGCTTCTCGACGAGCGCGCGATCGATCGTGCACGAGTTGCCGTTGCAGTTGACGCCCTTGTCGATGTCGCCCATCTCGGAATTGATGGCCGGCGGCGGCGTGTTCTGCGCGACGACCGGCGGCGGCGCGTTGCCTTCGAGGTCGACATACTCCGGCTTGCCCGCGTTGAGGATGTACACGCGCTTCGACGTCACGCGATACACCGCGGCGCCGGTCGCGCCGATGGTCGACCCGCGGTGATACATCTCCGGATCCTTCTCCTTCGTCGACATGTCGCGCATGACCGCCATCGAGTAGTTGTCGTCGCTCGGGCAGACCATCGTCGACACCAGGTCGAGCTGCAGCGTCGACTTGGTCCACTCGTTCGACGGCGGACCGTTCTCGCTCACCGTCGGCTTGGGCGGCACGCAGCCCGAGCAGAAGATGTCGCGCGAGACCACGACGTCGCCGTTCTTGTCGTGCAGCTTGGCCAGCGGCGGCGGCGGACCGTGACGCACGGCCGGCGCCTTGATGTCGTCGCCGGCGAGGTACGCGCCCTCGAGGATATGACCGGCCGCGCGCCCGGCAAACGCCGCGCAAATCCCGATCACCACGAGATTGACGACCCAAAAATATTTCTTCAGCAGGATTTCCATGGGCGCAGATCGGCCTCGGCCTCGGGCCGCTAGCTATCACCTTTCATGCCAGTGGTTTGGCGACGATTTCAGTTACTTAGAGACGCTGAGCGGGCTTTCCATTGCCAAATTGTCATTGGTGACGGACGCGTCTGGATCATTTGGCTCTTCGAGCTTGCGATAGATCGTTCGCGTCGCGATTCCGAGGAGCTGCGCGGCGAGGCGCTTGTCGCCTTTGGTGTGGCGCAGCGTCTCGTGGATCACGCGCATCTCGATGTCGTTGAGCGGCGTTCCGATCTCGAAGGTGAGCGCGCGCGGCGAGCCCGACGCCAGCGGCGGCGCGCCGCGCACCTCGCGCGGCAGATCCTCGACGTCGACGGCGCTCGACTTCGTGAGCACCACCGCGCGCTCGATCGCGTTCTCGAGCTCGCGCACGTTGCCGGGCCAGTCGTGCTCGGTGAGCACGTCGAGCGCGGCGCGCGTGCAGCCCGACACCGCCTTGCCGTTCTTCTCGCGAAAGCGCGCCAGGAAGTGATCGACGAGCAGCGGAATGTCGTCGCGCCGATCGCGCAAGGGCGGCACGTTCAGCGCGATCACGTTCAAGCGATAATAGAGATCCTCGCGAAACGTGCCGTCGGCGACCGCTTTGCGTAAATCTTTATTTGTCGCCGCGACCAATCGAATATCGATTTTTTGCGATTTACCGCCGAGCCGCTCGATCTCGCCCTCCTGCAAGACGCGCAGGAGCTTGACCTGCACGCTCAGCGGAATCTCGCCGATCTCGTCGAGAAACAGCGTTCCGCCGTCGGCGAGCGCGAAGCGGCCGTCGCGCCGCGCCACCGCGCCGGTGAAGGCGCCCTTTTCATATCCGAATAATTCGCCTTCCAATATTCCTTCGGGTATCGCGGCGCAATTGACGGGAATGAACGCGCGTCCGGCGCGCGGCGACGCTTCGTGGATCTGGCGCGCCAGGAGCTCCTTGCCGGTTCCCGACTCGCCGAGGAGCAGCACCGTCGCCATCGAGGGCGCCGCCTGCTGCACCACCTCGAGCGTGCGCCGCATCGCCAGCGACTGCCCGACGATCGGCCGCCGCCGCGTCGCTTCGAGCTGCGCCTTGAGCGTCTTGTTCTCCACCATCAGCGACTGCTTCTCGAGCGCCTTCGACACCACGCGCACCACGTGCGCGCGCTTGAGGGGCTTGGTGATGAAGTCGTACGCGCCCTCGCGCATCGCCTCGACCGCGGCCTCGACCGTGCCGTAGGCGGTCATCACCACCGTCTCGGTCTCGGGCGAGATCTGCTTGACCGCCTTCAACAGATCGACGCCGCTGATGCCCGGCATCATCAGATCGGTGAGCACGACGTCGACGCGCCGCTTGCGCACCACCTCGAGCGCGTCCTTGCCGTCCTTGGCGGAGAGCACGGTCAGCCCTTCGCGCGCGAAGATGCGCTCGAGCGATTCGAGGTTCGAAGCTTCGTCGTCGACCACCAGGAGCGCGGGTTCACCCATGTTGCGAGCCCCTTTGCGCGAAGCGCGCCAGCGACCTCGTTGACGTTATTTCAATGACTTGGATCATTGACACAATGACAATCATACTCCGACGATGACATTCTGACAAGGTCGCGGGCTTTGCCTTACAAATCCCTGTCAGGTTGACATTTTGGGGCAGGCGAAATGTTTTTGAGGCAGGCGGGGTCGGAGGGACAGGGGGTTATGTCTTCCCGCCCCCCGCAAGGATTTGGAGCGGCCTGCGAACCGCATCGATCACCGCCTGTGAGACGGGAAACCGATCGTCGACCGCATCCCAGAGATCGCGGTGCACCTCTTTCATGTTTGGCGAATGATAGAGGGTGATACCAACGCCATCGTCTTTAGCGACGGCGACTGCAGGTAAGAAATCCGAGTCGCCAGCAACGAGGATAGCTCGTCCTATCTGTCCCTTCGCCGCGAGCCGAACGAGGTCCACTGAGAAAAGAACGTCAACGCGCTTCTGCGTAAACTTCCAGCCCTGTCGACGCTGATCCCAAATGCGCTGGCACCGACCCTCCCTCACTTCGAACCTAGAAAGCTTCCGAAGCGAAGCGAAGAAGGATTGCCTTGCGGCAAATCGCTTCGATTCATCAGCCGTAGGTGGATTGGATTGGTAGGGCGGCGCATCGTAGTAGTAGGTTCGCAGGATATCTTCGCCACCAGCCAACTCCTTGGCGAGCTTGTCGTACTCAAGAGTCGCCCGAGCATAGTGATTTTCGAGGATCTTGTTGAGGTAGGCTCCGTCGATGAAAATAGCTGCACGCATGCGTCGACTCCTAAACAAAACGCCCCGTCGACCGGAGTCAACGGGGCGTCGGATCGACTTCCTGGCATCCCGCCCACCAGATTGGGTGGGTGTCTGGAACGCCAGGGCGGATGGATAAGAAGAACCTAACTACCCCGAGGGGACCTTTCCAGAAAAATCGCGTAGGGCCACATATGGCCATGTAACACTGGGTGTTCTTTAAGCATTTTTTCCGGTAGATATTTGACAAACGACGCGGTTTGAGATCTTGGGCTATTGCGCCGCCTGAGATACGTTCCAGAACGTCGGCTCAATTCCAAACTCATAGATCGCGCTCACGAGCACGCGAAGGTTGTGCGCGACCAACTTGCACAGCACCTCATTGCGCTGGGCGACGGGAATCTTCGACCGCACGGCGCCGCCCAACGTCCGCTTGATCATGCTGAACGTCGACTCGACGTTGCTGCGCTTATGGTAATGCTCCAAGAATTTCGGCCGCTCATAATGGAAGAAGTAGAACATGCGGCGCCACAACTCGGAGCCGGTGTCTCGACGGGAATTGCTCTTGAAAGGGATGAACGGCACGGCGCCGACAGACTGAATCGCGGCGAGGTTGTCGTTTGAAAGATACGCCTTGTCCGCGCTCACCTCGACGACTGGAAACCGCTTCGCCGTCGTCGCAATCAGCGCGGGCAGCTCGGGACAGTCGGCGTCGTAGCCTTCGGTGATCTTCGCGGCAGCGACGACGTTGGTCTTTACGCCCGTCGTGATGTGCGCCTTGACCCAAGCGTGCTCGGAGCGAACGCGCCCGTACTTGTGATCGAAGTAGCGCGCGTACGTCGATGTTGAGAACCCCGACGAGTCGACGGCGAAGTCAGTTTCGACGGCAGAGAGCGGGCCGGCGCTCTCCTCGACGAGCGCGGTCAAGATCGGAGTCAGCGACGGGCTTTCGAGATAGCGAAAGATCGAGTTGTAATGCGGAGCCGCGTCGACGAGTCCCTTCGCTTCGCACTCACGCAGATCGCTAGACGCGCGCCGACCTGAAAACGTCGAATAGACCTTCATCACCGCCGAGAACGTCACGTCCGACAGCGGTAGACGCGGCCGACCACGCCCGACTTGCGGCGCCTGCACGATGCCAGCGCATAGACCGCGCAGCAATTCGGCGACGCGCTCTTTCTCGCGCGTCTGCGCCTCATTGTAGGCGGGCCAATTCTGTGAGTACGTCAGGCGCACTCGGCGCGTCTCCGTTACCGTTCCGTCTAGCTCGCGACGCCACTTCACGAAATATTCGACGGCAAAAAGGTGCTTGCACTTCGCGCCGCGCAACTCGTGGTCTGGGCACGAGCACGTCCGCTCGTGCAAGCTGACGACGTACGCGCTTGCGGTCGACTGCGACGGCACCTGCCACACGCGGCCGACGGATTGGATTCCGCCTCTGCGCGCGATGGCGACGCCGCGTTCCTCTCGCGCGTCCATCAGTCGTGGCTCCCGACGCACGTCGTGCCGTGCGTGGCGCAGCTCCACGACGCACGACACACGCATTGGACGCGTTCGGCGCGCTCGCAGCAACGCCCGGGTGCCTCGGGTGCCGTCGGCACGTAGCGCGCGGCCCGAACGATGACAGGGCGCAACGTGCGCGCCTCAACCGGCTGGCGCTTGCCGAAGGCGCGCTCGAAATCGGCTACCGTCTTAGCGATCGTGTTCATGTCCGTATCATGCTTGAGCGGTCAAGCATTGTCAAGACAAAATAATGACGAACACGATTACGCCAAAACGGCGTAGTATTAATAGGTTAAGTCTATGATTTGACGCATGGATCTAAACCGTGGTAAGCATTGAAGTGTCGCGACGGCGTAGAAGTCACACCGGGAAGTGATCGGCTTCTACGTCGTCGCCGCTTCGTTATTTATGTCCTGCGCCACGAAGCCGGCGCGCGCTCTATTCTCTTCCGCATCGTGGCGTCCTCCTACTTAGTCCCCATGATCTCCCTCGCCGTAGCTAGCGCACCCGCGTTGAGTTTCCAGCCGCGCTGTCCACCCGGACGAGCAGTAATGCACGCCTCGACGGGGAGCCCCATCCGCTCTGCCCATCGTCCGAGTGCGCCAGGGACGCCCATCTTCTGTGCCGACAGCATGCCCTGAATCATCTGCGACGTAACTCCCGTGTCGCCAGCCTGAACGAAGTGTCGAA
>DASXOU010000143.1:0-3309 GCA_036494045.1 Polyangia bacterium
CGACGGTGGCGCGGTCGCCGGCGGGCGCCGTGTCGCCGACGAGCACGCGGTCGCCGTCCCGCGTGGCCACGAGCGCGGCGAGCGGCGTCTTGGGCGGGCCGGCGACGGGCTTGCCGTCGGCGTCGAAGCAGCCGCCGTGACAGGGGCAGCGGAAGCCGCCGGCGCCGTCGAGCGCGACCGGGCAGCCCATGTGCGAGCAGCGGCCGTCGAGCGCCTCGACCGTCGCGTCGTCGCCCTTTTTGCGCACGAAGATGCTCGCGCCGTCGGCTTGGGGCAGCGCGCGCCACGCGGTGGTGACGTCGGCCAGCGCCAGCGTCAGGCGCGGCTCGGGCGCCGGCCGCGCGTCGACGATCACGCGCCCGACGCGCCCGCCGTCGAGGACGAGGCGGCGCGCACCTTTGCCGGTGACGATGCGTCCGCCGAGCGATTGGAAGCGGCGCGCGAGCGGTCCGACGATCGCGGTCACCGAGTCGCGCAGTAGATAGGAGAAGCCGAGCCCCTCCGGATTGCCCATGAAGTAGAAGTGGAAGAAGCGGATGGCCTCGGCGGCGGAGAGGCGCTCGACGCGGTTGAGCGTGGTCTTGCCGAACGGCTCGAGCACCGTCTCGACCATGGGGCGGTTGATGCGCCCGTCGATGGCGAAGCGGGCGAAGTCGACCCCGTCGAAGCGGTCGAAGGTGCGCTCGCCGTCGAACTTCATGAGCTCGGTGAGGCCGTCGCCGTCGCGCCGGAAATCGCCGAGCCGAAGCGCGTGCGACTGGCGCACCACCGACAGCATGTTGAAGGGGAACAGGCGCGTGGTGCGGCCGAAGGTTTCGGCGGGGCGATCGGCGAACAGCACCGGATAGCCGGGCGACGGCGCCAGGTCTGCGCCCACGCCGGCGGCGTCGAGGAGCGCGCGCAGGTTGTAGTACTGCGCGAAGAAGCCGTGGAAGCCGTGCTCGACGGGGAATTCCTCGCCGAGCGCGCGCACCGGCCAGGCGGTGAGCTTGCCGCCGAGCTGCGCGGCGCGCTCCACCAGCGTGACGTCGAAGTGACGCGCAGCGAGCTCGGTGGCGGCGCTCAGGCCGGCGAGCCCGCCGCCGACGACGACCACGCGCCTGGGCTTGGCGAGGTGCTCGGGACGGGCGCCGTTACCGTCGGGGAGCGGCAGCGCGCTCTTGCGCGGCTGCACGGCGTAGAGGCCGGCGCCGAAGCCGAGGGCGCCCGCGCCGAGCACGCAGCCGCTCGCTTTCAAGAACCGCCGCCGATTCATTTTTCCAACATTTTCTACTGCGTTCCCCGCGCGAGTAGGTAAATTGTTTCGCGACGGCATTGGACGGAGGCACGTAAGCAGAAATGGCAGCAGCGACTCTTGGGATCCCGCGACGCTGGGCAGTGGCCGATTCGGCCGAGATCTATGCGGTGCGCGCGTGGGGCGGCGGATATTTCACCATCAACGACGCGGGCAACGTCGCGGTCACGCCCGATGGGCCGACGTCGTCGCCGATCGACATGAAGGAGCTCGTCGACGAAGTGCGGCGGCGCGGCATCAACTTGCCGCTGCTCATCCGCTTCAACGACATCCTGAAGAACCGCATCGTCGAGCTCAACGAAGCGTTTCGGCGCGCCATGACCGAGTATGGCTACAAGGGCTCGTACAAGGGCGTGTACCCGATCAAGGTCAACCAGGATCGCTACGTCGTCGAGAAGATCACGCAGACCGGCAAGCAGTATCACTACGGCCTCGAGGCCGGGTCGAAGCCGGAGCTGCTCGCCGTGATGGCGATGCTCGAGGACGAAGAGGCGCTCATCATCTGCAACGGCTACAAGGACGAGGAGTACGTCGAGACGGCGCTCTTGGCGTCGAAGCTCGGACGCACCGTCATCCTCGTCGTCGAGAAGGCGTCGGAGCTCAAGCTCATCGCCGACATCTCGAAGCGCATGGGCGTCAAGCCGCGCATCGGCATGCGCGCGAAATTGTCGTCGCGCGGCTCGGGGCGCTGGGAAGCGTCGGGCGGCGATCGCTCGAAGTTCGGCTTGACCTCGCGAGAGATGATCGAAGCGATCGACTTTCTGAAGCAGAACGATCTGCTCGGGTCGCTCGAGCTGCTGCATTTTCACCTCGGCTCGCAGATTTCGGCGATCCGCTCGCTCAAGAACGCGATGCGCGAGGCGGGGCGCTTCTTCGTCGAGCTGCACAAGATGGGCGCGCCGCTCAAGTACCTCGACGTCGGCGGCGGGCTCGGCATCGACTACGACGGCTCGCAGACGAACTTCCAGTCGTCGATGAACTATTCGATGCAGGAGTACGCCAACGACATCGTCTTCGCGATGCAGGAGCTGTGCGACGCCGACGGGATTCCGCATCCGACGATCGTGTCGGAGTCGGGGCGCGCCGTGGTGGCGCATCACGCGGTCCTCATCCTCGATATCCTCGGCGTGAGCGAGTTCGACGTCGGCAAGATTCCCGAGCAGGCCGAGGGCTTGAAGGGCGAGACGCCGCCGGTGGTGCGCAACCTCATCGACGCCTATCGCGAAGTGAGCCGCAAGAACTTCACCGAGGTCTATCACGACGCGCTCGAGTACAAGGACGAGTGCCTGACGCTGTTCGCGCTCGGCCATTTGTCGCTGCAGGAGCGCGTCGTCGCCGAGCAGGCGTTCTGGGGCATCTGCCAGAAGATCCTGCGCATCACGCGCGAGCTCAAGGAAGTGCCCGAGGAGCTCGAAGGGCTCGAGAAGGCGCTCGCCGACACGTACTTCTGCAACTTCTCGATGTTCCAGTCGCTGCCCGACTCGTGGGCGATCGATCAGCTATTTCCGATCCTGCCGATCCATCGGCTGCACGAAGAGCCGACGCGGCGCGCGGTGCTCGCCGACATCACCTGCGACTCGGACGGCAAGATCGACAACTTCATCGATCGCCGCGACGTCAAGCACGTGCTCGAGCTGCACCCGCTGACGGGCGAGGACTATCACCTCGGCATCTTCCTCGTCGGCGCGTACCAGGAGATCCTCGGTGACTTGCACAATCTCTTCGGCGACACGAACACGGTCATCGTCTCGCTCGGCGAGGGCGGCTATCACATCGATCACGTGATTCCCGGCGACAGCGTCACCTCGGTGCTCAAGTACGTGAGCTATTCGCCCGAAGATCTGGTGGCGCGCCTGCGCCGCTCGACGGAAGAGGCGATCCGCGCCAAGAAGATGACGCTCGAGGAAGCGCGCCATCTGCTCCGCTCGTACGAAGCCGGCATGGTCGGCTACACGTACCTCGAGCGCGACTAACCTAGTTGA
Organism: Polyangia bacterium; assembly: GCA_036494045.1. GTDB lineage: Bacteria > Myxococcota_A > Polyangia > Palsa-1104 > Palsa-1104 > JAQBQH01. Next base: position 3,277 of record DASXOU010000143.1, read on the forward strand.
GCGGGCCCTTGGGCTCGACGGGATTGGGCGGCC
>DASXOU010000144.1:0-11685 GCA_036494045.1 Polyangia bacterium
GACGTCGCCGCCGCCTACGATGCCATCGGCAAGCAGTTCGGCCTCGAGCGCTTTGCCGAGGTCGACCTCGGGCCCGACTACGCGCGCATCGAAGAGATCCACACCATGCTGCGCGCCGCGTTCGAGACGCTCTCGTCGCGCGAGCTGCGCTCGGCCTACGACGCCGAGCTCGAGCGGCGCGCGCGCCCGTCGAAAGCGGCGCTCGACGCCGATCTGCTCGCGCAAAAGGCGACCGAGAAGCTCGCCGACGGCGACGCCGACGCGGCCACCGATCTCCTCGAGCGCGCCGTCGAAGCCGCGCCCGATCAGGCCGACTATCACGCCCTCCTCGGTTGGGCCATCTTCCACAACGAAGGCGCCAACGCCGCCGCCGCGCCGGCCGCCTGGCGCCACTTGAACTCGGCGTTCGAGATCGACGCCGATCACACGAGCGCGCACGAATACGCCGGCCGCATCGCCGCCGCCGCGGGCGACGACGAGCGCGCCATCGATCACCTGACGCGCGCGCTCGAGCACGATCCGGCGCGCGCCGAAGCGCTGACCACGCTCGAAGCCGCGTGTGCGCGCCGCGGCGAGCACAAGCGCCTCGAGCGGCAGTATCGCAAGCTCATCCACCGCCTCGGCGACGCGCGCGATCCCGAGCGCGCGCTCCGGCTGTGGTGGCGCCTGGCCGAGCTCTATCGCACGCGGCTCGACGACAAGCAGTCGGCGAAAGTGGCCTACGAGATCGCCGCCAAGCTCGCGCCCGACGACCCGCGGCCGCGCGAGGCCTTGGCGCGCCTGTACGCGGAGAACCCGCAGACCTGGCGCGAAGCGGCGCACGCGCTGCGCGACTCGTGGCGGCTCCAGCCGCAAGACGCCGAGCCGGGACGCGCGCTCTTCAAGCTGCACCTCGACGGCGAGCGCTGGGACGCCGCCTTCGCCGTCGCCGCCGCGCTCGGCGTGCGCGGCGTGCCCGACGAGGACGCCGCCCAGTTTCTGCGGCGCCATCGTCCGCCGTTTTTGGCGCGCGCGCAGCAGGCGGTCAAGGGCGGCCTGCCGATCGCGGATCTCGTGCGCCATCCCGACGACGATCGCGATCTCTCGGATCTGTTCGCCCGCATCTTCGTCGTGTGGCAGCCGACGTTCGGCTGGGATCTACTCGGCGTCGGGCCCGACGATCTGATCGACCCGTCGATGCTGCCGGCGCCTTTTTCGCGCGTGCTCGGCTACGTCGCGGCGCAGCTCGGCGTCGCGGTGCCGCCGGTCTATCGCCGCGGCGACTTCACCACCGGCCCGCACGTCGGCGCCGCGCGCCCGCCGATCCTCTTGTCCGGTCCGCAATCGCTGGCGCTGGCCGACTACCCGGCGCTCGCGTTTCGGCTCGGCCGCGCGCTCACATTCCTCCTGCCCGGCCGCGCGGTCGCCGGCGCGCTGCCGTCGCGCCAGCTCAAGCAGACGGTGCTGGCGGCGATGACGCTGGTGCAGTCGTCCTTGCGCGTCGACGATCCCGACGGCGAGATCCGCGCCATCCGCACCGCGCTGGCCTCGGCCGCGCCGCAGCTCGGGCGCGAGCTCGGACCCGCCTGCGAGCGCATCGTCGCCGGCGCGCAAGCCACGCTCAACCTCGGCCGCTACGCGCGCGGCCTTCTGCGCACCGCCGATCGCGTGGGCCTCCTTTTGTGCAACGATTTGTCGACGGCGGTGCAGATCGTCGTGGCCACCGGCGCGCCGGGGGCGGAGAATGATCTCATCGACTTTGCGCTGAGCGACGAATACCTCGCGGCGCGCGAGGCGCTCGGCCTTTCGATTTGCGTGTGAGGCGATGCGTAGCCTGCTCCTATTGTCGCTCGCGGCCGCCAGCTGCGGCATCGACAGCTACGGCGACTTCCGCGACGAGCTAGCGCGGAAGTGGTGCGCGCGGCAGATCCGCTGCGGGCAGGTCGGCATCACGGAATCGAGCTCGCGCTGCTCGCTACCCGATCCGCTGCTTCTGACCGTGCGCGGCGACGTCGACGTGCCGACGGCGATCAGCGTCGGCCGCATGAAGTTCCATCCCGACAACGCGTCGTGGTGCCTGCACGCCGTCGAGCACGCGCCCTGCGATCCGACGCAAGCGGCCGACGATTTTCTGCGCGAGTGCCACGGCGTCGTCACCGGCAGCGTCGCCAACGGCTCGACCTGCTGGGGCGACGACGAGTGTCTCGGCGGCGTCTGCGTCGCGCCCGACTGCGGCGGCGTCTGCACGCCCTTCGCCGCACCCGGCGCACCGTGTGTGCCGACGGGCGGCACGCCCGACATGACATGCGACCCGAGCGTCCACTTCTGCGGCGGCAGCGCCACCTGCGAGCACAAAGTGCAAAAGGGCGAGCCCTGCGTCGTCGACGACGACTGCTTGTTCGACTACGTCTGCGTCGCCGGCAAGTGCGACACCAGCGCGCGCACCAAGCTCGACGACGTCTGCGGCGCGTCGCCGCCGCCATGCGCCGACGGCCTCTACTGCAGCGAGCTCGGCGCCTGCGAGCCGCTGCTCGCCGCCGGTCAGCCGTGCGCCAAGCCCGACGCCTGCAAGCCCGGCATGACCTGCGTCGACGGCGCCTGCGCCCCGTGGCTCGACGTCGGCGCGGCCTGCGACGGCAGCCCCGACGCGATCGCCAGCGGCTGCCCGGCGACGCAAACCTGCGGCGCCGGCGCCTGCGCGCCCGTCGCCGGCGTCAAGGCCGGCCCGCTCGAGCCCTGCGCCACCGACAGCGACTGCGACGACGGCCTCTTCTGCTCGTCGACCTTCTGCGCCTACGTCGGCGGCGTCAACGCGGCCTGCTCGGGCGATCACGAGTGCGCGACCGATCTGCAGTGCGTCGGCGGCGCCTGCCACACGCCCGGCTACATCCTGTGCGCGATGCCGTCCACGGCTAATTGATCGTGAGCGGCAGCGTCGTGGTGCTGCCGATCGCGTTGCTGCACGTATCGACGTCGCACGACACTTGCGCCGCGTGCGCCAGCGGCGCGATCTGCAGCATCCAGCTCCCCGACCGCAACGACGGCACCGTCAGCGTCGCCGTGGTGCCGGCGATGGTCGGCGTCGCCGTCTGCATCGTCGTGCCGCTCACGAACGTCGCGGAGGCCGTGTCGAGCGTGTCGGTCGCCACCGACCAGTCGAGCGTGACCTTGTCGCCCGCGTTCACGCTCGTCGCCGTGGTCGCAAAGCCGCGCGGATCGAGCAGCCGCGTCAGCGTGTAGGCGACGCTGCCGCTGACGTCGGCGAAGCGCAGCGTCGATTGCGGCGCGTCCGGCGGCGGCATCCCCGACAGCACGAAGCCGAGGAGGCAGACCGCGCCGGCGCTGCCCGACGTCGTCGGATCCGGCGTCAGCATCGTGTCGTCGAGCGCGGCGGCGATCGACAGCGCCGGACAGACGTCGGCGTCGTTCGCGTACTGCAGGAACGCCGACACGCTCGGCGGCGTCGACGACGACGGCGGCGGCCGGTTGAAGTCGAGGATCAGCGAGATCTGCTTGTTCGGCAGCGCCGTCAGCTTCGACGGCGGTCCGCAGCCGACCGCCACCAGGGCGAGCACGACGCCGCCGATGCGCATCGCGCGCAGCTTACACCAGCGCCGCGGCCACCTCGGCGAAGTCGTCGAAGGCGACGTACGCGACCTCGCGCTCGCGACAGGTCCGCTCGAGCAGCGAGCCGCGCACGGCGAAGATGCGATCGGCGCGCCCGACGGCACAGCGGTCGCTCGCCCCGTCGCCGATGAACACGATGGGCCGCCCGGCGGCGCGCGCGGCGTCGCAGACCATGCCCTTACACACGGCGCAGCGCGCGCACGAGAGCTGCACGTGCGGAAAATCGATCTCGATGCGCCCGTCGATGAAGCGCGCGGCGTTGAAGAAGCGCCGCTCGAACCGCTCGAGCCGCGACCCGAGGAGCGCCTCGATGTAGAAGTCGAACCCGCCCGACGCCAGCCACAAGGACGCTCCGGCGCGCTGTGCCGCCGCCAACAGCGCATCGAGCCCGAACCGCAGGTGGCCGATCTGCCGCGCATAGGCGATCGCCTCCGGCCGCTCGGCGCGCGCCAGCGCCCACATCTTGCGCTGTGCGTCAGGCAGCGAAATTTCATTCCGCACCCACGCAGCGTCGATCTCGCGCCACTCGGGCGGGGCGAAGCGATCGCAGATCTCGTCGCCAATGTCCTTCTGCGTCACAGTGCCATCGAAATCGAGCACGACGACTGGACGGCGCGTGGTCACCATCGCTATATATACCGCGAGAGTTGCGATGAAGCCCGCGCAGACCATCACGCTCAGCCCCGGCAAGCGGGTGCTGTTCCTGACCAAGGACCCCGAGCTCATTCGTCGCCAGCTGCGCGGCGAGCTCGACCTGTCGATGAAGGATCTGCGCGTCGAAGATCTCCTCGACGACATCAACACCGACGCGATGACCCCGGCGTGGACCTGCTTCGACTGGCGCCCCGCCGACATCGCGCGCAACGCCTACGCCGGCCTCATGGTCGACGGCCAGCGCCTGTTCCCCGAAGGTGCGCTCGCCGACGGCAACTTCGAGGTCATCGTCTCGGGGCAGCGAAAGGGCGTCGGCTCTTCGCGCGAGACCGCGGTCCAAGCCGAGAAGTGGTCGGGCATCCGCATCGCCATCGCCGCGTCGTTCGCGCCCATCCACGCGCGCAACAACATCAACCAGGGCGTGCTCATGGGCGATCATGCGATCGTCACGCGCCTGCAGGCCGGCGAAAAGATCCCGCTCGCGGAGTTCACGCGCGGCTGGGATCCGCTGACGCGGCAGATCATCGAGCACGGCGGCCTCTTCTCGTTCACCAAGGCGTTCGCGCGCGGCGAGGTCGGGCTGCCGCCGGTCGAGCGCGGCGCGCGGCCGATGACCATGGCCGAGAAGATCCTCGCCCGCCACGTCGTCGACAAGCGCGAGCAGGCGTTCGTCGCCGCCGGCGATCCGGTGTGCGTGCGCGTCGACGGCGGCTACTCGCACGAGTTCACCACGGCGCAGGTGCATGCGTTCCTCGCCGAGGAGCACGGCGAAGGCTACACCGTCGCCAATCCGGCGAAGTTCGCCGTCTTCGAGGATCACCTCATCTACGCCGACGGCGTGCCGCGGATGGCGCCGTTCTCGCCCAAGATTCAGATCCTGCGCGACATGCAACGCGCGTTTCAGAAGAAGACCGGCGTGCAGGACTACTCCGCCGTCGACGGCATCAGCCCCGGCATCTGCCACACGATCGCGCGCGAGAAGATCATCGAGCCCGGCGACTTCATCCAGGCCACCGACTCGCACACCTGCATGGGCGGCTCCGTCGGCGCGCTCGCCTACGGCGTCGGCGCCACCGAGTACGCGGCGCTCATCCACGCCGGGTTCACCTTCGTGGTCGTGCCCGAGTCGATCCGCTTCGAGCTCACCGGCGCCTTGCGCCCCGGCGTCACGGCGAAGGACGTCATGCTCTTCATCCTCGCCAACCACGCGCGCCAGCAGCTCACGCTCGACCGCGTGATGGAGTTCGGCGGGCCCGGCCTGGCGACGCTCTCGCCCGACGAGCGCGCCACGCTCGCCAACATGGCGACCGAGTGCTCGGCCAAGGCCGGCATCGTCGAAGCCGACGACGCGACGCTCGCCTGGATCGCCGCGCGCCGCCCCGACACCTCGATCGACGCGTTGCGCGCGCGCATCGTCGCGCCCGATCGCGGCGCCAGCTACGCTGGCGGCACGCACACGATCGATCTGGCGACCATCCGCCCCATGGTCGCCACGCCCGGCGACGCCGCCAAGGGCATCCCGTCCGATCCGACCAACGGCGCCTACATCGACGAGCTCGGCGACGTCCGCCTCGACATCGCCTACGGCGGCTCGTGCACCGCCGGCAAGGAAGACGACATCGAGATGTACGCGCGCGTGATGTCGGAAGCGGCCGCCGCCGGCAAGCGCGTCGCCGACGGCGTCGACTTCTACATCCAGTTCGGCTCGCGCGACGTCGAAGAGTTCGCGAAGAAGCGCGGCTACCTCGACGTCTTCCAGAAGACCGGCGTCAAGGTGATCTCGCCCGGCTGCGGCGCGTGCATCGGCTGCGGCCCGGGCGTCTCTGCCAACGCCAAGCAGGTCACCGTCTCCGCGATCAACCGCAACTATCAAGGACGCTCGGGACCCGGACAGCTGTATCTGGCGTCGCCGCTCAACGTCGCCGCGTCGGCCGTCGCCGGCAAGATCGTCGCCTACCAAGAAGGCATGTTCCAACCGCCGCCAAAGCGGTAAGTACCCATCGGTGTTACATTCGAAGGAGAGGATGAGATGGCCAGGAGCCTTCCGCGCGAAATTTGGATCGTCGGCGCCAAGCGCACTGCGTTCGGTACGTTCGGCGGCACCCTCAAGGATCTGACGGCAACCGACCTCGCGGTCGAAGCCGCGAAGGCGGCGCTGGCGCAGGCCGGCTGCGATCCCGCCGACGTCGAGCAGGTGGTCTTCGGCAACGTGCAGCAGACCTCCGCCGACTCGATCTATCTCGCGCGTCATGTCGGCCTCCGCGCCGGCGCGCCCGTCGCCGCCGCCGCGCTCACCGTCAATCGGCTGTGCGGCTCCGGCTTCCAGGCGATCATCAACGGTGCCGAGCAGATCCTCCTCGGCGAGTCCGAGGTCGTGCTCGTCGGCGGCACCGAGTCGATGTCGCAAGCGCCGCACGTGGTGCGCGGGGCGCGCTGGGGCCTGCCGTTCGGCAAGGAGCAGAAGCTCGGCGACACCTTGTGGGACGCGCTCACCGACAGCTACACCGGCATGCCGATGGCGATCACCGCCGAGAATTTGGCCGAGCAGTACAAGATCACGCGCCAGGAGTGCGACGAGTACGCGCTGCGCTCGCAAAAAGCGTGGGCCACGGCCAACGAAGCCGGCCGCTTCAAGGACGAGATCGTCGCCATCGAAATCAAGACCAAGAAGGGTCCGCTGCAGTTCACCGTCGACGAGCATCCGCGTCCGCAGACGACGATGGAGGCGCTCGCCAAGCTCGCCCCCGTCTTCAAGAAGGACGGCGTGGTCACCGCCGGCAACGCGTCCGGCATCTGCGACGGCGCGGCGGCGCTGATCTTGTGCAGCAAGGAAGCGGCGCAGAAGCACGGCTGGAAGCCGCTCGCCAAGCTCACGCAGTGGGCGTACACCGGCTGCGATCCAAAGATCATGGGCATCGGCCCGGCGCCGGCGATCCGCCGTGCGATGGATCGCTCTGGTCACAAGATCTCCGACTTCGATCTGGTCGAGGTCAACGAAGCGTTCGCGCCGCAGTACCTCGCCGTCGAGAAGGAGCTCGGACTCGATCGCGAGCGCACCAACGTCGACGGCGGCGCCATCGCGCTGGGCCATCCGCTCGGCGCCTCGGGCGCGCGCATCACGACGCATCTCGTGTATGAGTTACGCCGTCGTGGTAAGAAGCTCGCCGTAGGCTCCGCGTGCATCGGCGGTGGCCAGGGCATCGCGGTCGTCGTCGAAACCGCGTCGTAGGAGCAAGCATGAGCGAGAAGTCCGGCGTATTGGAGAAGTCGCCTTCGGAGCTGTCCGAAGCCGACATCATCTACGACTGGAACGCGCTCGAGCGGCGCGGCTCGCTCTTCAAACACAAGATCTCGTTCTTCGACGAGACGCTGCGCGACGGCGTGCAGTGTCCGTCGGTGGTCGATCCGAAGATCGAGGACAAGCTCAAGATCCTGAACCTCATGAACGATGTCGGCATCGAGCACTGCGACATCGGGCTGCCGGGCGCCGGCAAGCGCGCGCAGGAGGACGTCTTCGAGCTCGCGCGCGAGATCCGCGATGGCAAGCTGCGCATCAAGGCCGCCTGCGCCGCGCGCACCGTCGTCGCCGACATCGCGCCCGTCGTCGAGATCTCGCAGAAGGTCGGCCTGCCGATCGAGGTGATGGCGTTCATCGGCTCGTCGCCGATCCGCCTCTACGCCGAGGATTGGAACCTCGACTTCATGCTCAAGAAGTCGGCCGACGCGATCGACTTCGCCGTCAAGCACGGGCTGTCCTGCACCTACGTCACCGAGGACACCACGCGCTCGCGCCCCGAGGTGCTGGCGATCCTCTTTCGCAACGCCATCGAGCACGGCGCCACCCGGCTTTGCATCTGCGACACCGTCGGCCACGCCACGCCCGACGGCATCAAGAACCTGCTGCAGTGGACGCGTAACTTCATCGCATCGATGGGCGTCAGCGTCGGTATCGACTGGCACGGCCACAACGATCGCGGCCTCGGCGTCACCAACACCATCGTCGCGCTCGAGTGTGGCGCCGACCGCGCGCATGGCACCATCCTCGGCATCGGCGAGCGCGTGGGCAACGCGTCGCTCGACCAGACGCTCCTCAACTTGAAGCTGCTCGGCGAGCTGCCCGATCGCGACCTGTCGAAGCTTTTGTTGCTCTGCCGCTTGACGGCGAAGGCGACTCGGGTACAAATCCCGTACAACTATCCGCTCGTCGGCGCCGACGCGTTTCGCACTGCCACCGGCGTGCACGCCGCGGCGATCATCAAAGCGGAGAAGAAGGGGCACGCGTTTCTGGCCGACCGCATCTACTCCGGAGTGCCTGCCGGCGTGTTCGGGCGCGAGCAGGAGATCGAGATCGGCCATATGAGCGGTGAGTCCAACGTCGTCTATTGGCTGCGCCGGCGGCACATCGAGCCGGAAGCGGCATTGGTCAAGCGCATCCTCGGGGCAGCGAAGGCGACCGATCACCTGCTGACCGAGGACGAGATTCAATTGATCATCAAAGAGTTCAGATCGTCCGGGGGGGACGACCCAGAAAGCAGCGCGACGAGCGCGTAGGAGTACGAAGTCTGATGGCATCGAGCTCAAGCGGCAGCAACAATCGCCAGTTCAATGGCGTAAAGGTCTTCTCGGCGACGATGGCGCAGGAGCGCGATCAGCTCGGCGAGAAGATCACCGCCTGGTTGACGGCACATCCAGGCGTGGAGATCGTCGATAAGATCGTGACGCAGTCGAGCGACGAGGCGTTCCACTGCCTCGCGATCACGCTCTTCTTCAACGATCCGAAGTAGCGAAGCGGGAGTGGCGGCTGCTACGGCAGCTTGAGGTTGGCGGGATGGGAGAGCTGCAGGACGATGTAGATGGCGAGTATGAGCCCCAGCATGACGAGCGAAAAGAGCTCGTAGGGGATTCGCTCGGCCAATTTTCGAGGACTGAAGAAGCGGCCGCGTGACCGCTTGCGGATGCGCGTCCGCACGCCTTCGGCGAAGTCGGGCGGCGCCATCATCGAATGCAGCTGGCCGACGGCGCCGACGGTGCGCTCGAACGTCTGGTACTCGCGGCGGCAGACCACGCACGACTTCAGGTGCTCCTCGAGCGCGCTGAGGTCGGCGGGCGGCAGATCCTCGTCCCAGTAGGCGCTGAAAAGCTCGGTCGCGCGCGCGTGGTCCAAAAGTGAGGCTCCAAAGCCCATTCTAATCCTGCCCGAGATGCTTGGCCATGTGCTCCTTGAGCGCCAGGCGGGCGCGGTGCAGCCGTGACTTCACGGTGCCCTCCGCGACGCCGGTGATGGCGGCGATCTCCTCGTAGCTGAGGTTCTCGACGTCGCGCAGGACGAGCACCTCGCGATGCTCGGGCTCGAGCCCGGCGATCCCCGCTTGCACCACGCGCTCGAGCTGCAATCCCTCGAGCACGGCGTCGGGGCCGGCGATGTGCGGGCGCATCGCGCTCGGCGTCCCCGAGGCGAGCTCGCGCTCGGCGGCGTCGTCGAGCTCCGAGGTGTGATTGTGCGCGCGGCGGCCGAGATACTTCATGCGATTGCGCGTGTGGTTGGTCGCGATGCGATAGAGCCACGTCGAGAACTTGGCGTCGCCGCGGAAGGTCTCGACGTGCTTGAAGACGGTGACGAACACTTCCTGCGCGACGTCCTCCGCCTCTTCGCGGTTGCCGACCATGCGGAAGACGACGTTGAAGACCTTGTGTTGATAGAGCCGCATGACCTCGGCGAACGCGCGCTCGTCCCGCTGCTGCAGGCGGCGGATCAGCATGCGTTCGCGGAGCGTCGTCATGGCGAGCGGTGCGGGTCGACCGCCCATGCAAGCTTAGACCATCGGGAGGCTCGCGAGTTCCCGCTCGCGCACGGCATGTCAGTCGATGAAGATGCGGATGCCGAGCATGAGGAAATTCTCTTTTCCGCCTTGGACCTTGCCGCGATAGCTGAGGTCGATGCCGAAGGCCGACGACAGGTAGCCGAGGCCGCACGTCAGGTAGGTGGCGGGCAGGCCGGAGTCGTAGACCAGGCCGGCGCGAATCGGAACCTTGTTGCCGGCCAGCCACTCGATGCCGGGGCCGAGGCGCGCGGTGGTCCGCTGATCGAGGCTGACCTTGCCGGTCATCGGATCGACCTTGTAGAGCTGGTAGCCCGAGAAGTTGATGACGGTGTCGAAGTTGATGCTCAGCGCCGGAATCGGCACGTAGGACAGGCCGATGCCGAGCGACAGCGGCGACTCGCGGCTGCCGTGATCCCACAAGTTGTAGCCGATGAGCCCGATGTTGAAGCTCTGGCCGAGGCGTAGGATCATGCCGATGTCGAAGGTGACGCCGTTGACCGTGTCGAGCGTGAGGTGGTCGGGCACGGTGCCCATCGGCAGCGGTGCGGTGGTGTCGATGTGCAGGTACTTCGCGGTGGCGCCGATGATGAAGTGATCGCCGAGCGGGACCGACAGCGACAAGCCCGCGGCGTGGCCGGTGCGCGTGATCTGCTCGGAGTTGATCTGGCCGCCGGCCCATTGGAAGCCGATCTTGGGCGTCTCGTAGATGAAGCTGTAGAACAGCCCGGCGGCGACGCGCGCGGTGATCGAGTCGACCACCGACAAGTTGGCATTGTGGCCGATGTCTTCGATCTTGATGCCGTACATACCCTCGATCACGTACTGCTTGACGAGCGACATGCCGGCCGGGTTCATGAGCACGGCGGAGGCGCCGGTCGCGTTCGCGCGCTGCGCCTCGCCCATGCCCATCGCGCGCACGCCGACGAAATCGGCCTGCGCCCGCGCCGTCGAGGCGGTGGCGACGATCGACAAGAGAACGGCGACGGGGACAAGAGAGCGCATACGACGGGCCCATCGTATACAACGCCGATCGGGTGTCCAACATTCTTGCGCGCATCAGCCCATCCGCCCGTGGCGCGCGAAGCTGAAGGCGCCCTCGACGCCGACGATGATGTGATCGAGGATGGCGACGCCGACGACTTGGCCGGCGGCGGCGAGCCGGCGCGTCAGCTCGTCGTCGCAGTCGCTGGGCGACGGCGCGCCCGACGGATGGTTGTGAACGACGATGGCGGCGAAGGCGTTGTGGCGCAGGAGCGGGCGGAAGACGTCGCGCGGATCGATGCGCACCTCGGCGATGCCGCCGACGGCGGCGACGAACTCGACGACGACGCGGTGGCGCACGTCGAGGCCGATGACGTGGAGCTCCTCTTGATCGCGGGCGGCGAGGCGCGCTTGCATGATGCGCTCGGCCTGGTGTGCGTCGGTGAGCGGCGTGCCGCGGCGGAGCGGCTCGGTAATGGTGCGCCGGCCGAGCTCGAGGGCGGCGTGGAGCTGCGCGGCGCGCCGCAGCGGCACGCGCGCGCGGGCGAGCTCTTCGGGCGCGGCGCGCGCCAGGCCGTGCACGCTGCCGAAGCGCGCCAAGAGCAGCGCGGCGGCGGTCGTC
>DASXOU010000145.1:0-7209 GCA_036494045.1 Polyangia bacterium
CGCGTGCCTTCGCACACGCCCGTCGGCGTCTGGATGTCGCACGCCACCGTCATGCCCGTCTTCGACGCGTCGCAGTCGCACGAGCCCGACGCCGGCACGCACTGCATGCTCGACCCCATGTCGCTGACGCTGACGTTCTGACAGGCGAACCCATTCGGGCACGCGATCTTGCTGCAGTCGCGCCCGCAGAAGTGTCAACCGACGGGCGTGGGCAAGCACCAGTCGTGTCCGCCGACGGAGCATTCGCCGTTCTGCGCACACGGCGTGCACAGCTCGGTCGAGTTGGGCACGCACACGTACGTGACCGTGCCCGGATCGATCTGTCCGTTGACGCCGAGGCAGCCGTAGCCGGCCGGACAGCTGTCGGCCATGCATTGCACGGTGCAGACGCCGCCGGTGCCGGTCTCGACGCAGATGCCGCTCGCGCACTGACCGTTGTCGGTGCAGGTGTCGCCGAAGCCGAGCTCGGGCGACGCCATGTCGCCGTTCGACGGAATCGGCAGCTCGGCCATGTCACCGTCGCCGTTGCCGCCGACGCCGGTGCCGAGATCGCATTGTCCGCCGCCGCAATGCGACGGCTTGTCCGCCGCCGCGCAGCCGATCGCCGACAGCGCAAAACCAATCGCCGCGAACGCGGCCCCCTTCGCGTCCAGCTTCATGGCGCGCAGCATACAACTGTTTGCAGTAAATGGTTCGACCGATTTCAGGTCAAACTACTTTGAAATCACGCCAACCAGGCCGTCCAGGTTTCGGGCGCAAAGCCGACGGTGGCCTCTTTTCCGTGGCGCACGATCGGCGTCTTCAAGAGCAGCGGATCCTCGAGCAGCGTCTTCTCGAGCAGCGGCCCGGAGAACGACGCGACCCGCAGGCCCTTGTCACGGAAGCGTTGCGACTGCCGGTCGACGAGCTTGTCGAGCCCGACGCGCGCAGCGACGGAGCGGAGCTCGCCGGCCGAGAGCCCCTTCTCCTTGAGATCCACGAGCTGGATTTTGATCGAGCGCTCCTTGAACCAGCGCTCGGCTTTGCGAGTGTCCTGGCACTTCTTGGTGCCGAAGATCTGGACGACGCCGCTGATCACGACGGGCGCGAGTTAGGACCGCTTTTCCTTGTCCGACTTCTCGCGGTACTCCTTCATCAGCACTTCCTGCTCCTGCTTCGGCACCGGCGCGTACTTCAGGAACTCCATCGTGAACTCGCCCTTGCCCTGCGTGCCCGAGCGAAGGTCCGTCGAGTAGCCGAACATCTCGTTGAGCGGCACTTCCGCCGTCGCGATCACGTAGCCCTCGGTGTTCTCCGAGCCGATGATGACGCCGCGGCGCTGGTTGATCTGCCCCATGACCGCGCCCTGGAACTCCTCGGGCGCCTGGACCTCGACCTTCATGATCGGCTCGAGGATGGTCGGCTTCGCCTGCGCGTAGCCTTCGCGGAACGCCATGATCGAGGCGGTCTTGAACGCCTGCTCCGACGAGTCGACCGCGTGGAACTGGCCGTCGTTGACGACGACGCGGACGCCGACGACCGGGAAGCCGATGAGCGAGCCCTTCGACACGGCCTCTTTGAACCCTTTGTCGCACGCGGGAATGAACTCGCGCGGGATGGTGCCGCCGGTGGTGTCGTCGACGAACTCGTACTGCTCGACGGCGTCGGCCGGCAGCGGCTCGATGAAGCCGAGCACGCGCGCGAACTGACCCTTGCCGCCGGTCTGCTTCTTGTGCGTGTACGCGAACTCCGCCTTGCGCGTGATGGTCTCGCGATACGCGACCTGCGGCTTGCCGGTCACGACCTCGCATTTGTACTCGCGCTTCATGCGCTCGATGTAGATGTCGAGGTGCAACTCGCCCATGCCCGACATGATCGTCTGCGCCGACTCCTCGTCGCGGTGCACGCGCAGCGTCGGGTCTTCCTTGGTGAAGCGGTTGAGCGCCTTCGAGAAGTTGACCTGACCGTCCTTCTCCTTGGGCGCGACCGCGAGCGAGATGACCGCGTCGGGCACGTGCATCGAGGTCATCGTGATGTTGACGTTGCCGTCGGTGAACGTGTCGCCCGACGAGCAGTCGACGCCGAACAGAGCGACGATGTCGCCGGCCTGCGCCTCGGCGATGTCGTTCATCTCGTTCGAGTGCATGCGGACGAGGCGCGGAACCTTGACCTTCTTCTGGTTCGACGAGCAGTTCACGATGAAGTCGCCCTTGGCGACCTTGCCCTGGTAGATGCGCATGTACGTGAGCTGGCCGAAGCGGCCGTCCTCGAGCTTGAACGCCAGGCCCACGAACGGCTTATTGGGCGTGCTCTCGAGCTTGACGATCTCTTCGTTCTTGTCCTGATCGCGGCCTTCGTTGTTCACCTGCGACGGATTCGGCAGGTAGTCGACGACGCCGTCGAGCAGCAGGTGCACGCCCTTGTTTTTGAGCGCCGAGCCGATGAACACCGGCGTCGCCTTGAGCTCGATGGTCACCTTGCGGATGATCGGCTTCATCATCTCGGCCGTGACTTCCATGTGCTTGCCGTCGAGGAAGAGCTCGGCAATGTGGTCGTCGAAGTCGGCGAGGCGCTCGACGAGATCGTGGCGGTGCTGCTTGGCCTCGTCGAGGAGCTCGGCCGGAACGTCCTCTTCGCGCAGGTTCTCGCCGTTGTCGCCGTCGAAGTAGTAGGCGCGCATGCGCACGAGGTCGATGACGCCTTCGAACTTGTCCTCGGCGCCGATCGGCATCTGCACGTTGAGCGGATTGTGCGCGAGCTTGTCCTTGAGCATCTGGGACACGCGCCAGTTGTTACCGCCGGCGCGGTCCATCTTATTAATGAAGGCGAGACGCGGAACCTTGTAGCGGCGCATCTGGCGGTCGACCGTGATCGACTGCGACTGGACGCCGGCGACCGAGTCGAGGACCAGGATGGCGCCGTCGAGGACGCGGAGGGCGCGCTCGACCTCGATGGTGAAGTCGACGTGGCCGGGCGTGTCGATGATGTTGATGTTGTTCTCGCCCCACTCGCAGTAGGTCGCGGCGGACTGGATCGTGATGCCCTTCTCGCGCTCGAGATCCATCGAGTCCATCTTGGCGCCGACGCCGTCCTTGCCGCGCACTTCGTGAATCGCGTGGATGCGGCCGGTGTAATAGAGGATGCGCTCTGTCAGCGTGGTCTTGCCCGAGTCGATGTGCGCCGAGATCCCGATGTTTCGAACTCTTTCGATCTTCACGTCCGCCATTGCAGGTTCCTTCGCGTTTGGAGGGCGCAATATACTCACTTTTTCCATGAATGCCAGCCTTTTGCCGGAAACGAGAAACGCGCGTTCGTGAATGTGGAAACGTCGGACAACAGCTCTCAATGGCGACCGTCGTAATACACGTAAGTGTTTGATTACACATTGAATTATTGGTATGCGCCATGATATTGTTTTCGGGCTATGCCCATCCGCTCTCGCTATGTGCTGACCCCAGTGATGCTCTTCGGGCTGGTTGGCTGCGTGGGTTCCGGCGACCCCGGTAACCAGTCGCAGTCGTCGACGGCAGCGGCCGGTGACGAGGGGCAGTCGCTGCCGCCGTCGCTGCCGCCGGCCTCGGCGACTGCGTACCGGCTGCCGTGGAGCTGCGGCGAGACCTTCCGCGTCAACCAGGGCAACAACGGAGACGAGTGCGGCACCCTCGGCAACCACCTCGGCATCGAGGAGTTCGCGTGGGACTTCGGGCTGCCGATGCGCACGCGCGTGGTGGCGGCGCGGGCTGGCGTGATCACGCTGGCGGAGACGCCGTCGCCGCCGGGCAGCGAGTGCTATCCCGGATGCCCGGGGCAGGGCGGCGCCGACCTCGAGCAGGAGGCGTGCTGCTCGAAGTGCCTGTACGCGGCGAACAAGGTGAACGTGCAGCACGCCGACGGCGTGATCTCGTCGTACTCGCACCTCGACGAGGTCGACGTGGCGGTGGGGCAGAAGGTGAAGGCGGGCGATCTTCTCGGCTACTCGGGCACCACCGGCTGCTCGACCGGGCCGCACCTGCACTTCCAGATCATGTTCGGCTGCCCCGAGGGCTACTGCCAGTCGCTGCCGATGACGTTCGACGACGCCGGCATCCCTGCCTGCGGCGACAAGGTCATCTCGCAGAACGCCTGCAACTAGTCGCTCACGTCCGACGGGCGGCGTGCGGCGCGGGCGGGGTGACGTCGACGACGTCGCGCCGCGGATCGACGAGCGCGTCTTCGCGGCGGCAGAGCCAGGGGGCGCCGTCGCTGCCGGCGACGGTGTCGCCGTCGCCGATGACGTCGCCCTCGTCGTAGAGGTAGCGCGCGGCCTCCTCGAGCATGGCGGCGACGGCGGCGACGTCGAGCGCGAAGAAGTGGCACTGCACGTCGGGCAGCGCGAGCGCGGCGAGCCCGACGGTGTCCATCACGCGCTCGTCGCTGCGGCCCTCCTCGACGTGGAAGAGGCGCACGTTGACGGCGACGCGCAGCGGATCGCCGTCGCGCGCGGCATCGGCGACCGCGCGCGGTGGCAACAGACGCTCGGCGGGGATCCACCACACGGCGACGCAGGGCAGCTTGGCGCAGGCGGCGGCCACGCGCTCGAGGAACGCGGCCAGCCGCTCTTCGGACGGCAGCTCGTCGGCGAGGCGCACCGCGGCGCGGGCGCGCGCGATCGCCTGCTTGGCGTCGGGCCAGTCGCGCGTGTGATCGAGCGCGACCGCGAGCGACTTTTCCGACGGCGGCGGCTCGACGGCACCGACGGTCTCGGCGACGGCGTCGGCGCTCTCGAGGAGCAGCAGCACTTCATAAGACATGGCGCGCACCTTACCTGCTAAGCTCGCCGCATGGCCACTCTCGCTTCGTCCGACGTCGGGGCGCCGCTGCCCGCGTGGGCCGACGAGCTGCGCCGCCGTTACCTGCGCGGCGAGTCGTCGCAGTTCGTGCTGCACGGCAACGTGCACGACGTCTTTTTGTACGACAGCAAGCTCTACACGCTCTCCGAGTTCCTGGCGCAGGTGCTGCTCGATCGCAGCAAGGACACCATCGCGCTCTACAACGTGTCGACGGGCGTGCGCTTCGCCAAGCGCAAGCTCAAGCTCGAGGGGCTCGAGGAATTGGTGCTGTCGAAGGAGCCGGCCAAGGTGCTGCCGCTCCTCGAGCGCGCGCTGACGACCGAGGACAAGCTCGCCGTCATCCTCGAATATTCGGACACCATCGCGCCGGCGGGCGACACCTCCTTCTCGACCATCGATGACCGCGCGGCGGCGGTGACCTTGCATCGCTGGTCGCTCTTGCGCGCGCTCGAGCAGTCGGACTCGATCGTGATCTTGTCGCTCGAGAATTTGTCGGAGCTGCATCCGAAGATCGTGTCGAACCCGCGCGTGGCGACGGTGCGCGTGCCGATGCCGTCGACCGAAGAGCGGGCGGCGCTGGTGCACTTCCTCGATCCCGAGCTCGGCGAAGAGGCGACGGCGCGCCTCGCCGAGGTCACCGCCGGGCTGAAATCGATCCATATCAAGGGGATCATTTCGCCCGCCGAGGCGAATACCGACGATATCGCCGAGCGAAAACAATATCTGCTCGAGCTGTTATCGGGGGGAAAAGCGCCGACCAAAGAGGTGAACGAACGCGCCGACAAGCTGGCGCAGATCACCCAAGGCATGACGCGCGAGGCGATCCGCAAGCTCATCGCGCCCGACGGAAAAGCGCCGGCGCCGTCGGCCGACGCGCTCGCCGAGATCGACAAGCTGGTGGCGGCGCGCAAGCGCGAGATCATCGAGCGCGAGTGTTTCGGGCTCATCGAGTTCGTCACGCCGCAACACGGATTCGACGTCGTCGGCGGGATGGACGAGGTGAAAAAGGATTTATTGTTGGTGGCGAAGAATATCCGCGATGGAAAGCGGAATCGCGTGCCGATGGGAATCCTCTTCACCGGGCCGATGGGCACCGGCAAGACGTTCGTGGCCGAAGCCTTCGCCAAGGAGTGCGGGCTCACCACCATCAAGCTCAAGAACTTTCGCAGCAAGTGGGTGGGCGCGACCGAAGGCAACCTCGAGCGCATCTTGTCGGTGATTCAGGCCATCGGACAGATCATCGTCATCATCGACGAAGGCGACCGCGCGTTCGGCGGCAGCGACGGGGACGGCGACGGCGGCACCAGCTCGCGCGTCATCGGGCGCATCAAAGAATTCATGAGCGACACCGACAATCGCGGGCGCGTGCTCTTCATCTTGATGACCAATCGGCCCGACAAATTGGACGTCGACATCAAGCGCGCCGGGCGTCTCGACCGCAAGATCCCGTTCCTCTATCCGCAGACGGGCGAGGAAGTGATCAACGTCTTGCGCGCGCAATTCAAGAAGAACAAAGTGAAAGCGGAAATCGATTTCGACGCGGAAAAATCATTGGCGGAATCGATTGTCGGATATTCGAACGCGGATATCGAAGCGATCGTGATGCTGGCGAATGATTATTCCGGCGACAATCCGGTGCGCCACGATGACCTGGGGCGCGCGATGAAGGACTATTTGCCGTCGAGAGACGTGCAGATGTTGGAATACATGGAGCTGCTCGCCGTGTTCGAAGCTTCGAATCGGCGTATGCTGCCCAAGAAATATGCCGACGTTTCGCTCGATGAATTGCAGGCGCGCTTGCAGCTTTTGAAGGCGCAGGTGGGATCGCGGCGGTAGGGAGACCAAAGGAGAGGGACATGGCGGAATTTTTTCCCGAAGTGCACCTGACCCACGGCGCGGCGGAGGCGATCGCGCGCGGGCTGTTCGCCATCGCGCGCGTCGACGGAGTGCACGAGCGCGAGGCGGGCCTCATCGCCAGCTTCTGGATCGACGCCGGCGGCGGCGGGCCGCTCAGCGACCTCGAGCGCGCGGAGTCGATCAAGCCGGCCGACATGGCGGCGGCGCTGCACTCGGATGCCGAGCGGCAGCTGTTCATCAAGACGGCGATCCTTTTGACGTGGGCCGACGGTTCGGTGACGCCGCTCGAGAAGAAGGCGGTGCACGAGTTCGCCAAGGCGCTGGGCATCGACGACGCGTCGCTGGAGAAGCTCGACGCGGGCGTGAAGGAGTTCCTGCTCAGCCAGCTCGTGCACGTGCAGAACAGCGAAGCCGTCTCCAACGTCGCCAAGAAGCTCAAGGTCTGACGTTCGCCGAAGGGGGACTCAGACTTCGGCGATGCTCGCCGTGACAGGAAACGCACGTGCAGGAGCACGAACGGCGTGGCGAGCAATGAGACCGCGGC
>DASXOU010000146.1:0-1954 GCA_036494045.1 Polyangia bacterium
CGCGCACCGCCGAGACCATTGAAACCGCTCCGATCATGCCCGACATAACCAGCGCATGTTCCGGCGAGGTGGACACCGGTTCACCGACAAGGACATGCGCCAATCAAAAAAGGGAAGGTTGGTTGCCGTCGCGTTTACGGGAACAGCGCGTCGATGTCGTCCTGCGACGCGTGGCCGGCGTCTTCCTCGAGCTTCGGGCCGTTGAGCAGGGCGTCGTCGCCCTCGGGCTCCGGCGGCGCGTCGGGGATGAAATCCTTGAAGGCGTCGATGCCGCCCCAGATCTCCATCATCTGGGCGACGTGGCCTTCGATGAACTTCCAGGTGTTGACCACCTTGGAGATGCGCTGGCCGGTGATGTCCTGGAAATTACAGGCCTCGAACACCTTGACGACGCGGTCCTGGATCTCGCGTCCGATCTGCTTGTCAGTGTCGTCCTTGCCCTGCTCGATCATCGTCGAGGCGAGCTGGTCGATGTCCTCGACCATGGCGAGGATGCTCTGCGTCGCCTGCTCGGTGCCGTTCACCACCGCGTCGAGCTCGTGCGTCATGCGCGACATGCTCTGGCCGTGGAAGCCGGTGACGTGCAGGGTCGCGATCTCCTGCTTGGTGCGGGTGATCGCATTGTGGATGATGACGAGCTCGCTCTTGAGCTTCTGCATCTCGGCGATCTGCGCCTGATAGCTCTCGAGCATCCGCTGGGCGTCTTCCTTCGGCGCGACCAGCGCGCGCAGCGCCTTGATCTCGGCGACCAGCTCGTCGTGACGGCGTGTCGCGTCGTCGTCGATGGTCATCGTGGCTGCGCGCATCGCTATCGGTCTCGCTGCTTGTGCGTGTGCTGGCGCCGCCATCGGCGCGGGTTCGCCTGGTGCGGGCCAGTCCGTGGCCGGCTCGGCGGCGCCGTCAGCACTCATTTGCTCGATACGGAAGATCTTGCGGGGCGCCGGCATTCTCGAAGTCCTCGGAACTCGGCGTCATTTGTACCGTTGCGACGCTTAACGCGCGGTTTCGTCGCGAGCAATTGTCGCAATCTCGCGCGGCATAGTCGACGCGCCGTTAACCATGCGGCTTGACGCAATGTAAACCATGATAGCGTGAACGCCGCGTTTCGACCGATCTCGTTAAGGCTAAGGCTTCGTTATTAACCGATCGCTGGCGATTTCGGACTGTACTGGTAGGCAAGCCGCGGGCAGGACGCCCGACGGCACTTGTGACGATCAGTGCAGAGTACGTCCCATGTGGTATCTGGCTTCCCGCGTCGCGCTGTCGGCGCTCTTCGCAAGCGTCTTCCTCACCATGCTGGCGCATATCGCGCGCGCCGAGCCGCTCTCGCTCCAGCCGCGCTATGTCGTCAACGCCGTCCCGGCGCCTGAGCCGCAGCCGACACCCGTCCGCGTCGCCGCCGCGCGTGGCAACATGGGCGGCGGCTTCTTCGAGGCCGTCTTCGGCGGTGGCGGCGGCGACGCCGCGCCGTATGCGGGCCAGCGCAGCGCCTATACCGCCTACTATGCAGCGCGCGGGCTGACGGACGAGGGCGCCCATCCGGCGATGGATCCGCGCTACCTGCCGCAGACCGTCGCCTACAACGGTCCCGAGCAGCCCGGCACCATCGTGGTGGATACACCGAACCACTTCCTCTACCTGGTCGAAGCCGGCGGCGCGGCGCGCCGCTACGGCATCGGCGTCGGGCGTCCCGGTTTCACCTGGGCGGGCGTGAAGACGATCTCCGCCAAGCGCGAGTGGCCCGATTGGCGTCCGCCGGCGGAGATGCTGCAGCGCCGCCCCGACCTGCCGACCTTCATGGCGGGCGGTCCGGAAAATCCGCTCGGCGCGCGTGCGATGTATCTCGGCTCCTCGCTCTATCGCATCCACGGCTCGAACGAGCCCTGGACGATCGGCACCGCGGTCTCCTCCGGCTGCATCCGCATGCGCAACGAGGACGTCATCGACCTCTACG
>DASXOU010000147.1:0-2378 GCA_036494045.1 Polyangia bacterium
GACCCTCGACGAGTCGCCCTTCGCCGGCGTCACCTCGCTCGAGCTGCGCTGGAAGCGTCCCAACCTGCCGACGGTGATCGAGCACGGCTCGTGGCCCGAGGGCACCGTCGCGCTGTCCTTGACCACGCCCGGGCTCGTCGACGGATCGCAGCTCGAGATCGCCGCCATCGCCAACGACACCGTGGTCGCCGTCGGGCGCACGCCGCCCCTTCTGGGCGACGCCGGCGCCACCAGCGTGTACGTGGGTCTGATCAACCAGTTCGTCGCCACGCCGTTGCCGCGGGCGCTCTCGAGCGCGCGCTTCGGCGCCAGCGCCACCGTCCTCGGCGACGGGCGCGTCCTCCTCGCCGGCGGCGCCACGCGCGGCGCTCCGGGCGTGCCCGATCCGGCGAGCATCACGGCGCTGGTCGATCTCTACGATCCGACCGCCGGCACCTTCACCGTGTTCACTACGCCATCGGACTTCTCCGAGCGCATCTATCACGCCGCCGGGCCCAGCGCCGCGGGCGGCGTCATCATCGCCGGCGGCCTCGGCAAGTTCGGCCCGCTCGACGACGTCTACGCGATCGACCCGACGAGCTCGAGCGCGATCGGCAAGCTGCCGACGCCGCGCTGGGCCGCCGCCTCGGCGCCGCTCGCGGGCGGCTCGCTCGTCGTCATCGGCGGCTACACGACCTCCGACGGCATGGGCGGCGGCACGCTCGCCACCGACGCGCTCGTCGTCGGCCCGACCGGCAGCGTGGCCTCGGTGACGCTGCCGTCGCCGCGCGCCTTCGCCGTCGCCACGCCGCTCGGCGGCAACGGCAGCACCTTCCTCGTCTCGGGCGGCGTCGACGCGACCGGCACCGCGCTCGACAGCGCGCTCCTCTTCGACGCCAGCGCCATGAGCTTCTCGATGCTGGCGCCGACCGGCGACGGCCGCGCCGCCATGCAGACGCCGCGCGTCGGCCACACCGCCACCGCGCTGCCGTCGGGCGACGTGTTCGTCTACGGCGGCAACGACGGCCACGAGTCGGTCGCCAACTTCGAGCTCTACTCGGCGAGCGCGGGCGGCTTCATCGACACGCACGTGTTCAACCTGGTGCCGCGCCAGCGTCAGTCGGCGGTGGCGCTGCCCGACGGCACGCTGGTGCTTGCCGGCGGCGAGTCGTCGCCGCAGCCGCTGGCGACGCCGTCGGCGGTGCTCGATCCGCTCGTCTATCACCCGGCGGCGACGGGCGACATGGGCATCCTCGAAGACGATCTCGCCGACTCGACGGCGCGCGCCGAGGCCAGCTTGACCGCGCTCATCGACGGCAGCCTGCTCTACGTCGGCGGCGGCGTATCCAATCCGCGCACGCTCGCCGGCGGCGGCGAGCTCTTCGTGCCCTGCTTCGCCGACTGCCTCGCGATCACGAGCCCGTAACGCGGCGTCGCACGAAGAGCGCCGCGATCGCGAGCGCGAGCGGCCACCACGACGACGGCGACGCGCCCGCGGCCATGCTGCAGCCGCTCGACTTGTCGGTCACGTCGACGACCCACGACTGCACCGTCGAGGCGCCGAGCGAATCGACGATGCGCACCGCCACCCGCTGCGGCCCGCGCTGGCTCGCCGTCGGCTTCCAGATCACGTGCCCGTCGTCGTCGACGCTGAAGTTGCTCGGCGAAGGCGCCGCCGCGCCGAACGCGAACGGCCCGTCGCCGGCGACCAGGAGCGTGCGCGCGTCAGTGGCGCCGGGGTTCGGCGTGTAGGCCACGCCCACGGTCGCCGTCGGCGACGGCGCCATCAGCACCACCGGCGACGGCATGCTGTCGTCGATGTTGCCGACGGTCAGGTGCACGTCGGCCACCAGCGGCTGCGGCTGCCCGTCGAGCTGCACCGCCACCGGCACGTCGTAATAGCCGGGGTTGCCCACCGAATGCTGCGAGGTCAGCGTGAGCCCGGTCGGCGTCACCGTCACGATCGGCGAGGCGTCGACGAGATCGGGCCACTGCACCTCGGCGGCGGTCACCATCGTCGACGGATCGACGCCCTCGACATACGCGCTCACCGTCACCGGCGTGAGCAGCGAATTGTCCTCCGGCGACGCGTTCACCAGAAGCGACGGCGACAGCCCATCGCCCGGATTGCGCGCGACCACGACGATGCGCGCGTACATCGGCATGCCCGCGTGCGACGTGGCGACCAGCGCCGCCTGGTAGACGCCGGGCTGGCCGTAGGTGTGAAAGGGCGCGTCGCTGCCGTCGCTGGCGCCGTCGCCGAAGTCCCAGCGCTGCGCCGCGATCGCGTCGTTCGACGCCGGCGACACCTTGGCCATGAACGCGAACGTCAGCGGATCGGTGGTCGCCGCCGCCACCACCGTCGCCGTCGGTGGCGATTGGTTGTCGGCGGGGCGGAT
>DASXOU010000148.1:0-2688 GCA_036494045.1 Polyangia bacterium
CGGCCGCGGCAACGCCAGCTCGCCGACGAGGTCGAGCGCAATGAGCGCTGCGAGCGCGAGCATGCGCCGAGCGTATCAGACCCCACGAACCGAGAAAAATTCGGCGCGGCTTAGGTTAGGGGCGCGGGCCGCAGCCGGGGACTTGGGTCGTCTGGTACATCGTCGTCGTCAGCGTGGTGCCGGTGCCGGTGGGCGGCGCCTGGCCGTTCCAGTAGTTGTTGGTGAGATCGACGCCGGCGGTGATGAGCGCGCCGGTCGACGGCGAGTAGGCGCCGCCCGTCGAGCCCGAGCCGTAGTTGAGGAAGTTGTTGTAGTTGATCTTCGAGGTCGCAGTCATGTTCGACGCCATGAGGCCGTAGTTCGCGTCCTCGAGGATGTTGTGGTCGGCCATGATGAGGCCCGAAGTCGCGATGTGGGTCGCGCAGTGGACGCCGGCGTTGCCGCCGACCATGTCGCCGTAGATGTGCGAGTACGAAAGCGTCATGTTGCCGGCGTCGGCGATGACCGCGTCGCCGCCGGTGTGATGGAAGATCGAGTCGGTGATGGTGACGGTGTCCGAGGCGCCGCCCTGGACGAGCAGGCCGCCCGAGCCGCCGGTGTCGACGGTGACGTGATCGATCGTCGCCGGGCCCATGAGCGTGATGCCGACGGAGCCGTAGTTGAGCACCTTGGAATGATCGAGGGCGCAGGTGGCGACGCCGGCGGCGCAGCTCAGGCCCGTCGTCGGGTAGTTGAGCGTGGTGTACGAGATGGTTGCGGCGCCGCCCATTTGCACTTGAATGCCGTCCCACGTGCCGGGCGTCGGGTTCGGCGTGAAGCTGACGCCGGTGGCGCTGGTGCCCTGGATGAGGAGCGTGCCGGCGACGAGCAGCGCCTTTCCGGCGGCGACCTGGATGAGCGTGCCGTCGGCGATGGTGAGCGTGACGCCGGCAGCAACGGTGACGTCGCCGGTGATGGTGATGGCGCCGGACCAGGTCTCGTCGGCGCTGAGGGTGCCGGACTTGTCGCTGCCGACGCCGCCCGTCGAGCTGCCGCCGCCGCCGCCGCCGCTTCCACCGCTGCCGCTTCCGCCGCCGGAGCCGGCGGATCCGCCGCCGCCGGTGCCGCCCGAGCCGCCGCTGCCGGGATCGTAGGCGGTCGTGGTGCAGCCGGTGACGGCGAGGGCGAGACCAAAGGCGAAGGTCAAGAGGCGCATGCGTCCGGCGAATGCGAAGGCGATACCATCTTATAGGCCGACTGATTCCGTACGCTTACGGAGTAGCCGCGCGGCGGCGCTGGGGAGTCGGGCCCCAGATGATGGCGAATCGCGTCCCCAGTTGCGGGTATTGTAGCCGCGTGAAGGAGCGCTGGCGCGTCGACGCGGACGAGGACGGGATGACCCTGGCGGCGCTGGTGCGGCGGCGGCTCGGCGGCGAGGTTCCATGGTCGCGCGCGCGGAGCTTGTGCGCGCGCGGCAAGGTGCTCGTCGACGGCGTGGCGGCGCTCGACGGTGCGGCGCGGGTCAAGCGCGCGCAGGAGGTGATCGTCGACGAGCACGCGCCGGTGCCGAAGCCGGAGGGCGCGGCGACGATCGTGTTCGAGGACGCGCACGTCGTGGTCATCGACAAGCCGGCGGGCGTCTCGAGCGTGCCCTACGAGAAGCGCGAGTCGGGGACGGCGATGGATGCGATCCGCTCGGCGTGGCGGCACGCGGGACGGCGCGCGACGACGACGCCGCTGCACGTGGTGCATCGCATCGACAAGGAGACCTCGGGGCTGCTCGCGTTCGCCAAGACCAAGCTGGCGGAGCGCGAGCTGGCGGCGCTGTTTCGCGCGCACGACGTCGAGCGGACGTATCTATGTGTCGCGCACGGGCGCGTGGGCGATCGGCGGATCGAGTCGATGCTGGTGACCGATCGCGGCGACGGGCTGCGCGGATCGACGCGGCGGCCGGGGCTGGGCAAACGCGCGGTGACGCACGTGCGCGCGCTCGAGGAATTGCCGTTGGCGACGGTGTGCGAGGTGCGGCTCGAGACCGGCAAGACGCATCAGATCCGCATCCACATGGCCGAGGATGGCCATCCGCTCGTCGGCGAGAAGGTCTACATCCGCGATCTGTTGAAGCGCGGCGGCGAGCCGTTGCCGTCGGCGCGGCTGCTCTTGCACGCGGCGACGCTCGGGTTTGCGCATCCGGTGACGGGCACGCGCGTGCAACTGAGCGCGGCGCTGCCCGACGATTTCACTCGCGAGCTTTCGCGGCTGCGGCGGGCTCGGGGCAGCTGAGCGAGGCGAACGAGATGCCGGTGTCGTCGTCTTGTTGCGTCTGCCAGCTGACGCCGATGCGGCCGGCGGCGGCGGCGACGGCGAGGCCGAGGATCGGACGCGGCTCGGCGGCGAGGCGCGTGGAGTCGAGGAGCTTGCCGTCGACGAGATCGCCGCAGATCAATTCATCGCGGTGGCCGGCGTCGGTGGGATCGGTGTCGCGCAGGTAGCAGAGCGCGGTCGTGTGCGCGCTGCGCGGCGCGGCGGCGGGCAGGTGGCCGTCGGCGAGACGCACAGGCGCAACGCCGCCGGCGAGCGGCGCCGACCAGATCGAGGCGTCGGCGGTGCGCTCGAAGACGAGCACGCCGGCGCCGAAATGCGGGTTCGAGCCGGGGCCGAGATCGGTGTGGCCGTCGACGCGCGCGCGCGAAAGCTCGCCGAAGATCA
>DASXOU010000149.1:0-4515 GCA_036494045.1 Polyangia bacterium
AGCTCGAGGCCGCTGCGGCGCGGCATGCGGCGATCGGTGACGATGACGTCGAACGGCCCGGCGTCCACGTGGCGCAGCGCCTCTTCGACCGACTGCGCGCGGACGACCTCGTACTCGCGACGGAACACGCGATCGAGAAAATCGAGCATGTCCTGCTCGTCATCCACGATGAGAAGCCGCCGCCCCATTGGCTCGCATTTTGAACTGTCGACCGTGGACTGTCGACTGTTGACTTTCTGTGTTAATCCGCTACGATGGCAGAGCCCAATTATATGTGGGCAGGAGCGATTCCCCTGAGTCAAGCGGCTCCCACGCAACGCATCCTCGCCATCGCGGAAGATCCCGCCACGCTCGAACGCATTGCGGCCGCAATCCAAGCTGGCGGGGCCACGCCGGTGCTCGTGCGCAACTTGAAGATGCTCGAGCAGGCGCCCGATCAGCTGCCGTTCCGCTTCGCGGTCTACGCCTGGGACGGCGCCGAAATGGGCCTCAAGGTCGTGACCGCCAAGATGCGCGAAGGCGCGCAGCTCGTCGGCGTGACGCCGCCGTCGAACCTGGCGTCGCTCACGCGCCTGCTCAACGATCCGCGCTGCAACCACGTCCTCACCGCCGACGACTCGGGCTTCGCCACCGTCGCGGTGACGATCCAGAAGTTCGTGACCGGCGATCTCTTCGGCATCGAGAAGTACCTGCCGAAGGACACCGCCGTGCACCTGACGCGCCTGCGCGAGTACAAGGGCCGCACCGCCGCCATCGACGAGGTGCTCGCCTACGCGGAAAAAGTCGGTGTCCGCCGTCAGGTGCGCTCGGCCATCGGCCAGGTCGCCGAAGAGCTCTTGATGAACGCGCTCTACGACGCGCCCGTCGACGAGCACGGCACGCCCATGTTCGCCGAGGTCGATCTCAAAGAGCGCCTCGACAAGCTCTCGCCGCGGCCGGTGTCGATCCGCTACGCAGCGACGGAGAACGGCTTCGCGCTGTCGGTGCGCGATCGCTTCGGCCGCCTCGACAAGGCGACCGTGCTCCGCTACATCGACAAGTGCCTGCACTCGCCGCAACAGATCGATCGCAAGGTCTACGGCGCCGGGCTCGGCATCTATCTCATCGCCAACGCCGCCACGCAGTTCGTCCTCAACGTCGCGCCAGGAATGGCGACCGAAGTCGTGTGCACCTTCGACCGCAAGACGGCACGCGCATCCTTGCGCGCGCTCTCCGTCTTCGTCTATCCGGGCGCCGCGCAGCAGCAACTCCAGCAGTCGCAGGCCGGGTAGAAGCGATGTCGTCGTCGCTCGACGGCGCGCGCACCCTCGGCAGCTACCAACTGCTGTCGCAGCTCGCCGTCGGCGGCATGGCCGAGATCTACATCGCGCGCACGCACGGCGTCGGCGGCTTCGAGAAGATGGTGGCGCTCAAGGTCATCCATCCCAACTTCTCGGCCGATCCCGACTTCGTGCAGATGCTCGTCGACGAGGCCAAGCTCTCGGTGCAGCTGCAGCACGCCAACATCGTGCAGACGTTCGACCTCGGGCGCGTCGACGAGCAGTACTACATCGCGATGGAGCTCATAGACGGCGTCGATCTCTACAAGCTCCTTCGCCGCGCGTCCGAGCACGAGATCGATTTTCCATTCGAGGTCGCCGCGTTCATCGCCTCCGAAGTGGCGCAGGGGCTCGACTACGCGCACCGCAAGCGCGACGCGCGCGGGCGGCCGCTCAAGATCGTGCATCGCGACGTCTCGCCGCAGAACGTGCTCGTCAGCTTCGACGGCGAGGTCAAGATCGTCGACTTCGGCATCGCCAAGGCGGCGATGCGCGGGCAGCAGACCGCCGCCGGCGTCATCAAGGGCAAGTACTATTATATGTCGCCCGAGCAGGCCTGGGGCGATCCGATCGACGCGCGCACCGACATCTTCTCGGCGGGCATCCTGCTCTACGAAATGATCGTGGGGCAGATGCTCTATCTCGAAGAGGATCTGGAGAAGCTCCTCGACGTCGTGCGCAAGGCGGCGATTTCGCCGCCTTCGTCGCAGCGCATGGGCGTGCCGCGCGAGCTCGAGGGCGTGGTCATGCGCTGCTTGAAGAAGCGCGCCGACGATCGCTATCCGACGGCGGGTGAGCTCGCGCAGGCGCTGCAGCAATTCAACCACGGCTTCGCGCCCGACTTTTCGCGCGCGCGCCTGGCGACGTTCGTGCGCGAGGTCATGGGCGACGATCCGACGGCGGCGCGGCGCGATCCGCGATCGTCGACGGCGCACGCGCCCAACGCCGCCGGCATGGTTTCGGCGATCGAGGTGCGCGACGAGAACTCGCTCATCTTCTCGCTGTCGGATCTGAAGCCCGAGCCCGATGAGCCGCCGCCGGTGCGGCCGCCGCCGTCGCCGCCGCCGCCGCCGTCGCCGCGACGGGCGAACGTGGCCACCAACGTGCGCCCGGGCGGCGACTTCGAGGAGAACGAAGCGACCATCGTCGACACCGGCGACACGCTCCTGGCGCGCATGACCGGCGGATCGAACGCCGGCGTCGGCGATGACGATCGCACGCGCCCGGCCGGGCCGGCGCTGCGCCGCGGCCCGGCCGAGGTGCCTTCGGGCCAGTTCGATCTCGGCCGCGAGGATCCGGCCGCCGACGCCGATCTCGAGGCGCCCACGCTCAACGGCGACGAGGACGACCAGCCGACGGGGGCGCGCGCGATGCCGCCGCCGCGCGCGCACGAGACGCGGCGCGTGGAATCGCCGGCCGCGCTCGACGACGACGACGATCCGCAGACGCCGCAAGAGATCATCGACGCGCCGCCGAGCCTGGCCCGGCAGGCCAAGCCGACGCCGCTCGGGATCCGCCCGCGCCATCCCAACGCGCCGCGCGTGGTGAACACGCAGGCGCCGACGGAGCCGCTGCCGCCGGTGGTCGCGCAGCCGAATGCGCCCGCGGCCGCGCTCGACGAAGCCGACACTCGTGAGCGCACGCGCAAGGCGCCGGCGCGCGCGCAGAACGCGATGGCGCAGCAGGCGCGTCCGCCGTCGCAGAAAGTGCAACCACTCGCGCCGGTGACGCCGTCGCTGGCCGGCTTCGGCGACGACGGGCCCGAGCCGACGGTGTCGGCGCGCCCGCAGCATCAGGCACAAACCGCGCGCCCGCCGTCGCAGAAGGTGCAGCCGCTCACGGCGCCGATGCCGTCCTCGAGCGCCGCGGCCACGCTCGCGATGCCGCCGTCGCAAAATCCGCTCGGCCCGGCGACGCACAAGCCGTCGCAGCGCATGTCGTTCGAGGAGCCGACGCGGATCCCGCCGGCGCAGCCGCCGCCGATCGACTCCGGCCGCTTCATCCCCGGCCTCGAGTACGGAAGCGAGGCCGACGGCGGCTCGGCGCTCTCGAGCCTGCCGCTCGGCGAGCCCGGCGCCGAGCTGCGCAAGCCGAATCGCACCGGCGTCTATTTCGCGCTCGCGATCCTCGGCGTCATCGTCGTCGGTGCCGTCGCCGCCATCCTCTTCGCCGGCAGCGGCGAGACCCGCGGCACGCTCAGCATCGTGTCCCTGCCGCCGGGCGCCGAGGTGCGCGTCGACGGCGTGGGCGGCTCGCAGACCACGCCGCTCACGATCGTCGACGTCGATCCGCGCGCCTCGCACCACGTGCGCGTGTCGAAGTCGGGCTTCGACATCTGGGAGTCGGACGTGAAGTTCCCGCCCGGCGAGCGCGATCTGGCGGTGCAGATGGTCCTCGTGCCCACCGTCGGCTCGGTCGAGATCGCCTCGACGCCGCCGGGCGCCGAGGCCATCGTCAACGGCCGCATCCGCGGCATGACCCCGACGACGGTGAGCGACCTGCCGCCCAACGACGATGTCCAGATCGAGCTGCGTCTGCGCGGCTACAGAGTCGCGCACAGGACCGTCTCGTGGGCGGGAAAGCGCGCGGTCTCGGTGTCGATCCCGCTTGAAAAGGCCAAGTAGCGCGGAGTACGATCGCTGGCCATGGCGCTTCCAGCACAGAGTGAGCGGCCGCAGGGGGAGATCACCACGCTCCTCGGCCGCGGGTCGGAGTTCGAAGGCAAGCTCACGTTCGAAGGCACCGTCCGCATCGACGGCAAGCTCTCGGGCGAGATCTTCTCCGAAGACGTGCTCGTCGTCGGCGAAGGCGCGATGGTCAACGCCGAGATCGACGTCGGCGTCATCATCGTCGAGGGCAACGTCACCGGGAACATCCACGCCAAGCGCGCCGTCGAGCTCCACGCGCCCGCACGCGTGAAGGGCAACATCGAGACGCCGTCGCTCTATATCGACAAGGGCGTCATCTTCGAGGGCTTCTCGAAGATGGAGAACATCCACCCACAGTCGACGACCAACGTTCCCAAGACGCTGCAGGGCCTCGCCGAAGCCGCCGCCAAAGGCGCCGCGAATCCGCCCAATCCGTCGCAGCCGGCACCCGTCAAAAAGTAAGCAATTCCAGAGCAGCACGGGTTCGCGCCTGCGGCGCGCCCGGCTGGCCGCACACCGCGAATGTTATACAGCCATCGTGTTGACAC
>DASXOU010000150.1:0-1739 GCA_036494045.1 Polyangia bacterium
CCACGATCTCGACGGCGAGCGCGAGCCGCTCGGCGTTGTTGCGCGCCACCGCGGCTGCATCGGGCGAGCGATCGACCGCGAGCACCTCGAGCGCCGGCCGCTCCTTCTTGAGCGCCAGCGCGATCGCACCCGAGCCGGTGCCGACGTCGACCACGCGCGCCGCGCCGTCGGCGGGCAAAACCGCCAGCGCCGCCTCGACGGCGACCTCGGTGTCGGGCCGCGGCACGAGCACGCGCGCATCGACGGCGAGCTCGAGCGAGCGGAACTCCTTTTTGCCGACGAGATACGCGACCGATTCTCCGCCGAGCCGCCGCTGAATCAGCGCGCGATACCGTGCCAGCTCGTCGGCCTCGAGCGGCTGATCGAAGTGCGTGTAGAGGTGCACGCGATCTTTTCCGAGGACGGACGCGAGGAGGAGCTGCGCGTCGAGCCGCGGCGATCCAATCCTACGCTCGGCGAACCGCTTCTCGGTCCACTGCAAGACTGCGAGGATGGTCCACGTCGCCACGGGCGCGGACCTTACCTCACCCGCTCACGAGAATGTAGAGATCGGTCAGGTTCGTGCCGCTGTCGAAGCGCGGAATGGCCGCGCCGACGGCCGCGAGCGCGCGGTTCGAGTCGCAGCGGGCGAGCGCGCCGGCGACGTCGATGCCGCGCGCCGCGCACCTGCCGAGCGTTCCGCCGTCGACGAACGCGCCGGCGGCGTCGGTCGGTCCGTCGCGCCCGTCGCTGCCGAGGGCGACGAAGCACGCGCTCGTCGAGCCGAGCGGCGCCACCAACGACAGCGCCAGCTGCTGCGCGCGCCCGCCGACGCCGTTGCCGCGCACGCGCACGGTCGGCTCGCCGACGGCGACGATCGCCGCACCGCGCGGCAGCCGGCGCCCTTCGACGGCCAATTCAGCGGCCAGCTCCTCGACGTCGCCGGCCACCAGGCGCGGCCAGACGATCACGCGCCGCCCGTCGGCCGCGAGCACGCGCGCCGCCGCTTCACGCAAGGTCTCGGGCGACGCCAGCACGCGATAGCTGCCACGCGCGAACACCGGATCGCCGGCGCGCGGATTTTCGCCGACGCGCTCGAGCGCGCGCAGCGCCGCGTCGGGCAGAGAATACTTGCGCGCGAGCGCCAACGCCTCGGCGCGCGTCGCCGGCTCGGGCGACGCCGGCCCCGAGCCAATCGTCGCCGGATCGTCGCCCGCGACATCGGACAGCGCGAGCACGTCGATCGCGCCCGCGCACGCCGCCGCCAGCTTGCCGCCGCCGAGCTTGGTCAGGTGCCGCCGCACGACGTTGCTCTCGTGGATCGACGCGCCGCCACGAAGCAGCGCCGCGGTCGCCGCACGCAGCTCGTCGAGCGTCAAGCCGTCGACCGGCGCACCGACGAGCGCGGACGCTCCGCCCGAAAGCAGCAGCAGCGCCCGCGCCGTCGCCGGCAACGCGCGCGCCGCCATGAGCAGATGCTCCGCCGCCGCCACGCTGCGCTCGTCGGGCAATGGATGTCCGGCCGAGCTCGCATCCACGATCCACGCGCTCGGAAAATCGCGCGCCATCGCCCGCGCCGCCTTGCCGACCGCCCACACCGTCGCCGCCACGCTCGACGCACGCGCGTCGCCGAGCGCCTCGGCCACCAGCGCGCCACCCTCGCACGCGCCGACCGCGGCCCTCGCCAGAGTGACCACCTCGCTGACGCGTTGCGCCACAAACCCATCGTATCACACGCATTTTCGTTGCCGTCGCGCGCG
>DASXOU010000151.1:0-7061 GCA_036494045.1 Polyangia bacterium
GCGCTTCTTGCCGCGCTCGTAGAGCGCGAGGTTGACGCCGAGGTGCTCCTCGGCGCGCGGGTTCTCGCCGCGACGCACGCGCGCGGCCCAGGAGGGCGAGAAGACGCTGCCGATGAAGAAGATCGCGGTGAGCGCGCGCGCGCCGTCGTCGGAGACGGCGTCGAAATACCACCATGCGTAGCCGCCGGGGCGCACGTCGGCGTAGGGGTTCACGAGCGGCGCTTACATAACACGCCGGCCACGTGATAAGCGATCGGCATGGCGACGACGAAACGCAAGGGGCCGCGGCCGAAGACCAAGAGCGGCAAGCCGCGCGCGCGCAAGGGCGTGAAGATCAAACCGACCGAGCTGGGCGCGACCGAATTGTCGATCGAGATCGGCGACGGCGGCGCAGCGCTGCCGGAGAACGCGCGCGCGCTCGCGGCACAGGTCGCGGCCGACGGTGGCCGCGTGCTCGCCGCCTACAAGGAGCCGCTCGGCGGCCACGTGCAATTGTTCGCGGCGCTGCCCATCGATCTCGTGGAGCCGACGCCGTATCAGCGCGACGTCTCCGACTCGCACGTGCGCCGGCTGACGCTGGCGATGGATCGCACGCGCCGCTATCTCGATCCGGTGATCGCGGTGCGCGGCGGCCGCGAAAATAGTGGCAAGTACCTCACGCCCAACGGCAATCATCGGCTCACGGCGATGAAGGAGCTGGGCGCCAAGACCATCCTGACGCTCCTCATTCCCGAGCCGGAGGTGGCGTTCCAGATCCTCGCGCTCAACATCGAGAAGGCGCACAACCTGCGCGAGAAGTCGCTCGAGGTGTTTCGCATGTACGGCGAGCTGGCGCGCGAGCGGCCCGACGCGCGCGAAGAAGAGTGCGTGCTCGAGTTCGAGGAGCCGCAATTGTGCACGCTCGGGTTCGCCTATTCCGAGCGCGGGCGGCTGTCGGGCGGCGCCTATCAGCCGTTTCTCAAGAAGGTCGATTTCTTCCTGAAGGATCGGCTCACCGACGCGATCCACGAGCGCGAGCGGCGCGCGCGTGTGCTGCTCGAGTTCGACGAGGCCGTCGGCGAGGCGGTCGAGAAGCTCAAGGCGCGCGGGCTGACCAGCCCGTACCTGAAGGCGTTCGTGGTCGCGCGCGTCAATCCGCTGCGCTTCATGAAGGGCGCGGCGCCGCCGTTCGACGAGCTCCTGGCGACGATGACCAAGCGCGTGCGCGGCATGAAGGCCGATAACATCAAGCCCCAAGATCTCGCCCGCTCCGGCGGCGCGCCCGACGAAGAAGGCTGACGTGGAGCTCACGGCGGCGTTTCCGCCCGCGCTCGCCGGCGACGTGCGCATCGTGCAAGCGCGGCTCGTGCCATTCGAGGCAGAGCGCGTCTTGCCGCTCGTGCCGTCCGTGCTTCTGTCGACGGGCACGGTGACGCTACCGTCGCGGCTCTACTTCCAGCCGCCGACGTCGCACGATCTATCGCCAACGCAGCGGCTGATCCTCGATTGCCTCTACACGCGCCATCACGACGG
Source organism: Polyangia bacterium (assembly GCA_036494045.1). GTDB lineage: Bacteria > Myxococcota_A > Polyangia > Palsa-1104 > Palsa-1104 > JAQBQH01. Next base: position 1,513 of record DASXOU010000151.1, read on the forward strand.
CTTCCTGCGCCAGGCGCACGTCGACCGCGTCATCGTCGGCGGCACAGAGTGGTGCCTCCCCTTCGTGTGGACGCTGCTCGGCGAATACGTCGTCGAGATCGTGCAACAGATCGGCGCCAGGCTCGCGACCATCGATACGCAGGCCTACGCCGCGCTGCTGTCACGCAATCCCGAGCTGGTACGCCTGACCCGTGTGCGCGCGACGTCGTACTGGAACGCCTACTTCCGTCACCGCGCGTTCCCGCGCTTCACCGACTACCCGGCGGCCGCCATCTTCGCGCGCTTCGGCGTCGGCGGCTAGCCGCCGTCTTCGCCGCCGTCGACGGCGGGCGGCGGCGCGCAGAAGGCGGCGGAGGCTTCGCCGGTTTGGCAGAGGTCGCCGGCGCGGCAGTCGCTGACGCCGTTCGGGCACGCTTTTTCGCACGCGCCCGACAAGATCATTCCCGCGCCCACGCAGACGGCGCCGCTCGGGCAATCGGCGTCCTTGCCGCAGATCGCCTTGCAGTAGCCGTTCTGATGCGTCGTATCGCAGAAGTACTTGCCGGTGCCGCACTGCCCCGAGGTGTTGCACGCGTTGCCGATCGGCAGCCGCTGTTCGTCGACGTGCGTGTTGCAAGCGGCCAGCAACGCCGACAACAGCGCGACGACCACGAGCGCCTTCATTGCGACGGCGGCAGCCCGAACGTCTCGAGGTACGCCAAAATGTCGCCGAGCGACGGGTCCGACATCGCCTCGACGCTGAACAGCGGCATGTTGCCGCCGACGGCGAAAAATTTCCCGTGGCGCACCTTCTCGATCACCACCGGCCGCGCGCCCGTCGTCGGGCTGGTGCCGTGCGCCGCGATCGAATCATCGGGCACGATCGAAACCTGATCCGAGAGCCGCCCCTGCCCGGTGTGCGGCGCGCCATGACAATTGCCGCACGACTGGTTCCAGATGGTCTCGCCCATGCCCGCGTCGCCGCTCGGCACGTCGACGATGTTCTGGACCACCGTCAGCGGCAACAGCGGCGCCGACGGATCGGGCGAGATGCTCTCGAGATACACGAACAGCGCGCGCCCCTTGTCGTCGGTGGCAGTGAGATCCTTGCCGCTGGCCATGAAGTTGTAGATGCACTGGTTGGTCGCGTCGAGGAGCGTCTGCACGTTGCCGCCCCACCACGACGCGCGCACCGCCGAGTCGTAGAGCACGTAGCCCGGCAGCTGCTTGGTCGGCGCCGCCGTCACCTCGTGACACGTCGAGCACTTGAACGGGTTCGACGCCGCCGACGAGATCGACGTCGAGTCGAACAGCTCGCGCCCGTAGTCGAGCGCCGATTGCGAGCCGCAGCCCGCCACCAGCATCACGACCACGAGCGCGTGCGTCCGCACTACTTGTTGCCGACCTTGATTCCCTCGCGCACCGCCGCGATCGCCTGGTCCACGTGCTCGATCGCCTTGACGCGGAAGCCGCCCTTGTTGTGCTCGCCCTTCTCCAGCGCCGACTTGGCCTGCTCGAGATGGCCGAGCGCCGCTTCCATGTTCGGCTGCGGCACCGCGCTGGCACGGCCGACGAAGAAGGTCATCACCAAGAGCGCCACGCCGATCATCACCGCCGAGAGCTTCCACATCTTCACCTTCGTCGCATAAGCCATGAGCCCACCCTCCTCATCATTAGTCGAGACGCGACTGACCCGGGTTCCATTCTACCGCGCCGCGTGCTTCTTGCCGACCGGTGCTTGCAGCTCGTCGGCCAGCGCGCCCGCGTCGTATACTTTGCGCAGCGCTTCGATGAGCGCCGCCGAGTGCACGCTCACCGCGCGGTTCTGCGTCTCGTCGTAGACGAAGTCGCCGACGAGCGATTGGATGTTGCCGTCGAAGACGAGGCCGACGACCTCGCCGCGCGCGTTGATCACCGGCGAGCCCGAGTTGCCGCCGATGATGTCGTTGGTCGACACGAAGTCCATCGGCACCTTGCCGTTCAGCTTCGCCTTCTTCTCGATCCACGTCGCCGGCAGATCCCACGGCGCTTTGCCCTCGGCCGCCTTGCTGCGCGCGTAGAGCCCGGCGATCGTCGTCATCGGCGCGATCTTCTTGCCGTCGACGCTGTAGCCGGCGACCTTGCCGTACGACAGCCGCAGCGTGAAGGTCGCGTCGGGATATTGCGACGCGCCGCGCACCGCGAACATCCCGCGCGCCAACAGCTCGTGGTTGTGCTTCTCGGTCGCTTCGATGGTGTCGTCATGCAGCTTGCGCAGCGCGCGGCGATCGGGATCGAGCGCGCGCGCGAGCACGATCATCGGATCGTTCGACCGGGCGACGGCGTCCTTGCTGGCCGCAAGTTGCTTTCGGAACGCGGGATCCTTGAGCTTGGTGCCCGCGATGAGCTCGTGCGCGCGCGCCGCCGGCGTTTTTCCGCCGAGCACCTTGACCACATACGGATCGCTCGCGCCGAGATCCTTGACCATCCACTCGAGCGTCGCCGTCATCAGCGCGTCTTCCATGCCGTCGTAGATCGGCGCCGGCGAGAACAGCCGCAGCTCGAGCGACGGCAGCGCCGAGTCGCGATACTCGCGCAAGCGCTCGCCGTTCGGCTTCTGCTTCTCGGCCACGAGCCGCACGATCTCGCCGGCGAAGCCGAAGAGCTGCGAGCCGAGCTGCCCGCGGCCGACCGCGCCTTCGACGAGCGAGTAGCGGCGGAACATCGGCTGCCACTTGGCCTCGGCGGCGGCGAGGTTGTCCCAGACCTTGGCGTACTCGGGATCGCTGGCGAGCTGCTTCTTCAGCTCCGCTTCGTCGGTGCGCTTCTTGGCGAGGATCTTGTCGTCCTTCAAGCCCGCGACGCGTCCCACGTAGACCTTCAGGCTGTTCATGACGGAGAAGAGGCCGCGCTCGGCCTGACGCGCCTCTTCCGCGCCCTTCTTGCTGTAGTCCTCGAGCACGCGACGCGACAAGTTGAGCCGCTCGAGCGCGAACGGATAGGTCCAATCACGCTCGAACTCCAGCTCGGCGACGGTCTTGAGCCGATCGGTGCCGCCCGGATTTCCCGAGACGAAGACGAGCTCGCCGTCGCGCGCGCCGCTCGGCGACCAGCGCAGCCAATGCTCGGGCGTGACCACGGCGTCGTTCTCGTAGACGCGGAAATAGGCGACGTCGAGATCGAAGCGCGGATATTCGAAGTTGTCGTGATCGCCGCCGAAGAACGCGATCGCGAACTCGGGCGCGAAGACCAAGCGCACGTCGGTGTACTTCTTGTACGTGTAGAGGTTGTAGGCGCCGCCGTGATAGAGCGTCACCACGTCGCAGCGCTCGTGCGTGCGATCGGCGCACGCTTTCTCCAGCGCCGACATCTTCTCCTTCTGCGCCTTGTTGACGGCGGCGTCGTTCATGCCCGGCCTGGCCACCGACTCCACGTCCTTGGTGACGTCGCTGATGTCGGTGAGCACGTTGAGCTCGAGATCGGGACACTTGATCTCTTCGTCGCGCGTCTTGGCGTAGAAGCCGTTCTTGATGAGATCCTTGTCGCTCGCCGCGCGCACCAGCTTGTGGATGCAGTCGGCGCCGACGTGATGATTGGTCATCACCAGGCCGTTCTGCGAGACGAACGAGCCCGAGCCGCCCGAGTTGAAGCGCACCGACGACAAGCGCACGTGATCGAGCCACGCGTCGTTGACGTCGAAGTGGTATTTCTGCTTCACCGCCGCCTTGGGAAAATTGTTGTAGGTCCACATGCCTTCGTCGGCATGAACGGGCAGCGAGACAGCGACGAGCGCCAGCGCGAGCAAGATCTTCCGCATCGAGAGCCTCCGCACCGACGGCTTACTACGGCGCGCGACAAGTCGCTACGCAAAAGCGCGAGCGCCGACGACGCGCCGTGTTACGATGCGACCGTGCCGGCTTCCGCAACGCTCACGACGGCGCTTGGCAAACTCCTCGTTCTCGACGGGCGCACGATCCCGGACTCGCCCGATCGCGACGCGCTCTTCGACGCCGTCGGCGCGTCGCGCTGGCTGCGCTTCGGCCTCGGCCTCTTGCCCGAAGATCCATTTCCGCGCGACGACGACGCCGGCATCGCCGCCGCCGCCGAGGACTTCGCGCGCCACTGGCAGACGTGGATGGGGTATCGCCGCTGCGTGATTCAGGTGTCGCCACCGGGGGGCGCGCCGGTGCGCTTCGTCGTCGACGTGCCGGCGGGCGCGCCCAAGTCGCCGCCGCCGACGTTTCCCGCGTCGACGTTCGCCGTCATCACCGCGTGGAATCCGGGCGGCGAAGCGCGCGGCAATCCGCAGCTCAATCGGCGCGCCAACGAGCGGCTGGCGGCGCATCTCGGCGCGCGCATGGTCGAGCGCTGGCCGGCGACGAACGCGCCCGGCTCGCGCTTCGTCGAGGAGAGCTTCGCGGTGCTCGGCCTCGAGCTCGACGAAGCATGGCGCCTGGGCGAAGCGTTTCAGCAGCTCGCCATCTATTATATAGAGCGCGGCGTGCCGTCCCTCGTGGCGCGCCGGCGCGGGCGCGTGGTCACGTGGGAAGGCGTCTTATGCGCCGGTTGATCGCGTCGCCAGCACGGCTTGCAAAAGGCGCGCGCCGCCGACGTTGCCCATGATCGGCGCGCCTTCGTTCACGAGCGTCATCGGCACGCCGCGCACCTGATACTTCTGCGCGAGCTCGGGGAACTCCTGCGCCTCGAACACGTCGGCGGTGATCTTGTCGGAAGACATCGCGAGCTGGTAGGCCGCACGGGCCATGGCCGGGCAGTGCGGTCAACCAGGGGTGACGAACACCTGGATGTGCACCGGTTCGGTCAGCTTGCCGAGCTCGTCGGCGACTTCGGGCGGGACCATCGCTTCGCCCGAGCCGAGATCCATCAGCGTCGAGACCAGCGTCGACATCTCGTAGCCCGCGGGCAGGCCGAAGTAGCGCAGCGTGCCCTTCGACGCCGCGCCGGCAAAGACGATGGCCGGCAGATTCTCGCCGGCAAGCGTGCGCGCGCGCTCGGCATCGGCGGCGGCGTCGACGTGCGTGACCTTGATGCGCGTCGAGGTCGCGGCCACCTCGTCGACGATCTGCTTGACCTCGGCCGAGCTGTCGGCGGGCTCGTCGTCGCGCGGCTCGGCGCCGACGAGGATCAGGCGCGAGCGCTCGCGCACGACGACGGTGAGGCCGACGTCGGAGCGCAGCTCGGCGAAGCTGTCGCGGAGATATTTCGCGTCTTCGTCGCCCAGGAGGGCCATGCAAACGAAGGTAAGGCTTTTACGGCGCGTTGTCGACGGAGCCGGCGGCGAAAGTCGAGGCGGGGACTTCGCTGCCGACGGAGTAGACCGGGTAGCTCGGCGTCGTCGTGCTGCACGAGCCGGGCGACCCGGCGTACACGGTGCCGGCGTAGGCGGCGCCGATGGAGTAGATGTGATAGCGCGTGTTGCTGTTGCTGTAGCCGGTGTCGACGCAGGTGACGGCGGTTTCCGCTTTGTACGCGTAGGCCGGCGCGCAGCCGGTGGCGTAGGCGATCGGCGTCGAGCAGCCCGAGTCGGCGTAGTAGACGCCGATGTACGCGACCAGCGGCGGCAGGCAGCG
>DASXOU010000152.1:0-5621 GCA_036494045.1 Polyangia bacterium
GTCGAAGACGGCGAACGGCCGCGCCGCCCGCCGCGACCGCGCGTGGAGCGCGCGCGCCACCCGCTCCTTGCCGGTGCCGGTCTCGCCGTGGATGAGCACCGGCGCGTCGGTCGGCGCCACGCGATCGAGCAGAGCGAACAGCTCGCGCATCGCCAGCGAGCGGCCGAGCAGGCCCTCGAAGTCGTCGCGCTCGGCCAACGCCACGCGCACCGGCGCCGCCGTGAACGAGAAGCGCAGCTTGGTTTCGCCGCACTCGATGATCGCGCCGTCGTCGAGCGGCGCCACGCGCACGCGCACGCCGCCGATGCGCGTGCCGTTGGTCGAGCCGAGATCGACGAGCACGCAATCGCTCTTGCCGACGTCGATGCGCAAGTGGCGCCGCGACACGTGCTCGTCCGAGAGCACCAGATCGGCCGACGCGTGCGTGCCGACCTCGAGCGAGCGCCCCTTGGCCTGCGCCGTCTTGCCGGCGTCGGGCCCGCTCACGACCGCGAGCTGAAAGCCACGCACCTCGACCGCGACCGCGCGGCTGCCGACCGACAAGACTGTCGTCGCGGGTTTCTCGAAATCGCTCACGGTGCGCTCATTTCCGAATGTCCACGAGCAGTTTATCCGAAAGTTGCTCGCGCGCGCCGCGGGTGCCTAGAATCCGGGCCATGTCTCGCGCCTTCGCGTTGGTCGCCGCGCTCGCGACCCTGACCGCCGTCGCAACGACGGCCCGCGCCGAGGTCCAACAGGGCGTGCCCGAGATCTTCCCGACCAAGAACGAGCTCTCGGCGCACCTCGGCTTCCAGTCCGGCTTCGGCGGCAAGTTCGGTTCCACGTCGGGGCTCAAGCTCGAAGCCGACTACGCCTATAAGTTCCACCCATTCATCTGGTTCGACGCCGACGTCGCCAACGTCTTCGGCTTCGGCTCCGCCGACGGCTTCTGCGCGCACTCGGTCGCCGGCGCCACCTGCTATCGCGGCGGCTGGGCGCTCGAGCTCATGGCCGGCATCAAGCTCAAGTTCACGACGCGCATTCCGCTCGTCATCGAAGCGCCCGCGCTCGTCGGCGTCGAGGTCCTGTACAACCGCGACTGCGGCGACAACGGCGCCGCGGTGCCGGTGCTCAAGACCGGCGGCGGCGCCATGTACTTTCTCAAGAAGAACATCGCCGTCGGCGCCAAGTTCGACGTCGCCTTCGGCCCCGGCTTTCACGGCGCCGGCTCGATTATTTGTCAGAACACGTCGTATACTGACTTTTTCGGCTACTTCGACTTCCTCGTAGGGGCCGAGTTCGTACTTTGAGGAGGGACACGTGATTCGATCGATCGCGGTCTTGACCGTCGCAGCCGCACTGTTCAGCGCCACACCGGCACATGCGCAAATCCAAACCAAGGGGCCTGAGCTCTTCCCCGGCAAGCTGCAGGTCGGCGTCACCGTCATCGGCTTTCAGACCGGCTTCGTGGACACGACACCGTCGGGCTACAAGCTCACGACCGACATCGCCGGGTTGATCGCGCAGCCGGGCAAGCTGTCGCTGTGGCTCGGTGGCGGCCTCAACTACGCGTTCGGCCTCTTCACCTGCGACCTCGCCGGCAACTGCGGCGGCGACTTGCAGCTGTGGGCGTTCGTGATGCTGACCTTCGAGAAGCTGATCCCGATCCCGCTCGTCCCATTCGCGCGCGCCGGCGTCGGCGGTGACGTCTTGTTTTACGGCGCGACCGGGGGCGCCTTCGTCTTTCGCTTCGGCGGCGGCGCGTACTACTACCTCTTGAAGTGGCTCGGCCTCGGCATCGAGACCAACTTCACGTTCGGCCCCGGCTTCTACGGCAACGGCGTCGGGACGCTGTTCTACGGCAACTGGGACTTCGGGCTCGGCGCGCGCTTCGCCTTCTGATCGCGCAGCTCGCCGCTACTTCGTTCGCAGCGCCACGTCGACGAGAAAGAAGATCGCGAAGAGCGCGTCGGCCGACGACGCTCCGCCCGCGGCCGCGCGCGCCGCGGTTTCGCGAAAGCGCAGGTAGCGATCGCCGGCGACGCCGAGGATGAGCGCATAGAGCGCCGGACCTTCCGAGGCGCCGGTGCCGCCGACCGCGTCGCCGGCGCGCGCCATCTCGTTGAACGCGCGCGCGGCCGACGTCACCGCGCCGGCGTAGTCGCCGCGATGCACGAGATACTCGACCGAGACCACGCCGTCGCGCAGCGGGCCGGGCGGCAGGATCTCCGAGAGCGTCGCGCCGCGCGACAGCACGCCGCCGTCGACGACGGGCTCCTCCGGCTGCAGCGGCTGCAGCGTCAGCGGCGGCTCGCTCGGCTCGCGCTCGGCCAACGCCTGAAGTGAAGACGCGATCGAGCTCGACGGATCGGTGGTCGGCGTCTTGTGCGGCTGCGACGGCTCGTCCTTCAGCTCGCTCGCCGGCGCCGGCATCGCGTGCGCGCCCGAGGACTCCTTGCTGTCGGCGCGCCACACGCCGCGGCGGCGCAAGTCGGAGAGCACCAGCGTCGTGATCGACTTGAGCGTCTCGAACACGCCGACGCCCTTGGTCGCCGAGGTCTCGAACGTGGGCGCTCGATGCGGATTGAGCGCGGCGTCGAGCTCGGCCACGGTCAAGAGGTCCGGCATGTCGCGCTTGTTGTATTGCAATAGATGCGGCATGCGCTCGAGCGCCAGGCCCTGCTCGCGCAGGTTGTCGCCCAGGTTGCCGAAGCTCTCGACGTTGGCCTCGCGCCGCGCCGCCTGCGAATCGGCGACGAAGACGATGCCGTCGGCGCCGGTGAGCACGAGCTTGCGCGTCGAGTTGTAGTGCACCTGGCCGGGCACGGTGTAGAGCTGCACGCGCACGGTGTAGCCGCGCAGCTTGGGCAGCTTGACCGGCAAAAAGTCGAAGTAGAGCGTGCGATCGACGCCGGTCGACAGCGACACCAGCTGGCCGCGCGCGTCGGGCTTGATGGCGCGATGAATGTATTGCAGCGACGAGGTTTTCCCGCCGAGCCCCGGCCCGTAATAGACGATCTTGAGCGAGATCTCCTTCGTGTACAGGTTGACCGAGGACACGACTCCGCCATCGTACCACGGCGCGGCGCGCCATTTTGCGGAGCAATTCGGCGCCACGGCGCGAATCGGCGCCGTCGCTGCGTCAGGGACGCTTGGCAAAATGACGACTTGCGCATGGCATGTCGCGTGCTCACGCGGGGAGCGAGGAGGCAGTCGATGCGTTCCCGTACGATCTTGTTCGCGCTCGTCGTCGTGGCGGCGCTGGCGGCGCGCGCCGAGGCCAAGCACGTTCGCTTTCTCGGGCCGCATCCGATCGCGGCCAAGTATGGCGGCGGCTATTGCTACATCGAAGCACCGCACATGCACGTCTACGCGCCGGAACGGCCGAGCCTCTATCAGCAGGTCGGCGACGACTGGGTCTTCACCGGCGATCCGACGCCGTTCGGCTATGAGGGCGAGCGCCATCCGTTCTATGGGCATCATCCCGTGGCCGTCGAAGGCGTGGGCGAGCCGGTCTACTGCACGATCGACGGGCCGCACTTCCACGCCTACGCGGCGCCGGCGACGGCGGACTACAAGATCAAAAATGGCGTCGCGTTCTACGTGACGCCGATTCCGCCGGAATTCGTCAAGCCCGCGCACGTGCGCATGGTGAACGCGGAGTATCGGCCGTACGCGGCGTTCCGTCCGACGATCGAAGTGGCGCCGCCGCCCGAGTGGCACGGCGAGGTCTACGTCGCCGGTCCGTCGGTCGAGGTGCGCACGCCCGGCGTGTTCGTGCCGCCGCCGCCGCGCGTCGAGGTCGAGGTGCGCGCGCCCGGCGTGTTCGTGCCGCCGCCGCCGCGCGTCGAAGTCGAGGTGCGCGCGCCCGGCGTCATGATCGCGCCGCCCGGCGCCGTCGTCGTCGGCGGTCCGCGCATGCGGCTCGAGCATCACCACTACGAGGGCGTCGTCGAGCGCCGCGATCGCGGGCGCCACGAAGGGTGGCACAAGTGAGCCGCGCATTCCTCGTCGCCGGCGTCGTCGCCGTCGCCGTCGCGGGCTGCGCCAAAGCGCCGACGCCGGGCGGCGTGCGGCTCGAGCAGATCTCGGAGGCGTTCAGCGCCGCCGGCCTGCGCGTCTCCGAGTTCGCCGCCACCGACGCCGCGCGCTTCAAGGCCACCCGTTGCCTCGCCGGCCGGGTCGAGAACGTCGACACCGTCGTCTGCGAATACGCCTCGCCCGACGGCCTGGCGCTCGGCAAAAGAACGGGCGAGCAATGGGCGGGCAACGCCACCACCGCCGCCGTCCTCGGTAACGGACGTACCCTCCTCGCCGTCGCCGACCGCGCGCACAGCGACCCGAACGGCAAGTCGATCCACAAAATTACGCAAGCCTTCTCGAAAACCCGCTGAATAGGCGCCATCCTTGCTTCATCGAGTGGCTGGAGGCTCGATGCTGGCGAACCACGGATGGCTCTACATCGTCGCTGGCTTGTTGCTGGCGATGATCGTGTCGCTCGCCATTCCCTACGCGGCGCGCCATCCCGGCGGGCCGTCACTGACGAGGTGAGGCGCATGGCGAAGAAGATCCTGGTCCCGGTGTTTCCGAGCGAGTGGTTCTACGACGCGTGCATCCGCGCCGCCGACATCGTGGCGCAGGAGGGCGGGCTCATCACGTTCGCGTTCACCCGCGTGCGGCCGCCCGAGAGCGCGTACGACGGCGATCCCGACGGACGGCCCGGCGAGCTCGACGTGTCGACCAACGCCGGCGACTTCGACGGCAAGGATCTGGAAGCGTGGCGCGAGGGGCACATCGCGGCGCTCGAGGAGGCGCGTACGCTGCTCGCGCAGCGCGGCGTGCGCGACTCGCAGATCGACTACCTCTTCGCCGACGAGGCCGATCACGAAGGCGGCGCGCAGGCGATCGCCGACGAGGCGGCGGCCGGCGCCTACGACATGGTGGTGCTCTCGCACGGCTACTTCGACGACGAGGTGCTCGAAGAGGAGTCGACGCCGCAAGAAGTGGCGGCCGCGATCCAGGAGATCGGCGACGTCTCGCTACTGGTTTGTTAGCGCCTCGAGCTCGCCGATTTCCTTGGGCACCGAAATGGTCAGGTTCTCGTGCCCGTCGGCGGTGACGAGCACGTCGTCTTCGACGCGGATGCCGATGCCGCGATATTCGGCGGGCACGTCGGCGGCGTCCTCGGCGATGTAGAGGCCCGGCTCGACGGTGAGCACCATGCCGGGCACGAGCGGCCGCGAGGTGCCGTCGGGCGCGTAGATGCCGACGTCGTGCACGTCCATGCCGAGCCAGTGCGAGGTGCGGTGCATGTAGAAGCGCTTGTACGCGGCCTTCTCGATGAGCGCGGGCACCTCGCCTTGCAAGAGGCCGAGATCGACCATGCCGCGCGTGAGCAACTCGACCGCCTGCTCGTGGATGGCGTCGATGTTGTTGCCCGGCTTGACGGCGGCGACGCACGCTTTTTCGGCGGCGAGCACCAGCTCGTAGCAGCGCTTTTGCGGCGGCGAGAAGCGCGCGCCGATCGGGTAGGTGCGCGTGACGTCGGCGGTGAAGCCGTCGATCTCGCAGCCGGCATCGACGAGCAGCAGCTCGCCCTTGTGCAGCGGCTGATCGTTGTCGACGTAGTGCAGGATGGTCGC